>DJXC01000199.1 GCA_002449575.1 Ruminococcus sp. UBA7014 | reverse complement strand
ATTTCAGATTTGTCTGAAAGCCCACCAGATTATACATTGTTGCTTCCCGGTTTTCTTTCCGGAGCTGTACAGCAGCATAGGGACGTTTTCCAGTATGAGGGTCACGAAGTCCGACAGGTTTCAGACAGCCATAACGAAGGGTTTCTGCACCTCGTTTGGCAAGCACCTCAACAGGCATACAACCCTCATAGACTTTGAATGCTTCTTTGTCGTGTTCATGCAAAGGGGCTTGTTCTGCATTGACAAGCGCATTCCAGAAAGCTTCATATTCTTCACGGTTCATAGGACAGTTGAGATAATCCGCATCACCTCTATCATAGCGTGACTGCACAAATATTTTTGTCATATCAAGGCTTTCTGCTGAAACGACCGGAGCAGCAGCATCAAAAAAACTGAGTCGGTTTCCGCAGAGTATTTCGATTTCTCTGCTAAGTGCATCAGATGTCAGAGGACCTGTTGCAATGACAGCATTTTGTTCCGGGAGCTTTGTCAGTTCTTCACGAATAACTGTAATCTGTTCATGATTCTGAATTTTTTCAGTTACGAGTGCCGAAAACTGATTTCTGTCCACAGCAAGCGCACCGCCTGCCGGAACAGCACATTCTTCGGCGCATCTGACGAGCAGACTGCCCATCAATTTCATTTCTGTTTTAAGCAGACCTCCGGCAGAAGCCAGCCGGGAGGCTTTCAGCGAATTGGAGCAGACCAGTTCAGCAAGATTTTCCTGATGATGTGCCGGACTGTAACGTTTCGGCTTCATTTCGTAAAGCGTAACCGAAATGCCGGACTGTGCGAGCTGCCATGCGGCTTCACAGCCGGCAAGTCCGCCACCGATGACAACAGCATGATTCCGCATCATTTCAGATTCCTTTCATAGCCGCAGCCTTCTTTTTCGCAGATGAGTTTACCAGATTTTCCGCCTTTCTGGAACAGTGTACTCTGACACTGCGGACACTGTTCTTCTGTCGGGATGTTCCATGTCATGAAGTTACAGTCCGGATAGCCAGAACAACCATAGAAGCTTCTGCCACGCTTGGATTTTTTCAGAACGATTTTATTGCCGCACCGTGGACAGATACCGCTGGTTTCCTGTACAATTTTTCTGGTATTGGTACATTCGGGATAGCCTGTACAAGCGAGGAATTTTCCGAATCTGCCGATTTTGATAACCATCGGCTTACCACACTGTTCGCAGACAATATCTGTTTTCTCGTCCGGAATTTTCATATGCTTGCCTTCCATGGCTTCTTCGGCAGCCGTGAGTGTTTTAGAAAAATCCTGATAGAAGTCTTCCAGCATTTTACTCCAATCCGCCTTGCCCTGTTCGATACTGTCGAGTTCCGATTCCATTTTTGCGGTGAAATCGGGGTCAACAATATGCTGAAAATGTTCTTTCATGACTTGTGTAGTGACATCACCAAGAGCAGTCGGGCGGAGCTGCTTGCCTTCCCGTTCAACATACATTCTGGCGAGAATGGTTGTAATAGTTGGTGCATAGGTACTTGGTCTGCCAATACCGTTTTCTTCGAGGGTTTTAATCAGTGTTGCTTCGGAAAATCTTGCTGGCGGCTGTGTAAAATGCTGATTGCCTTCCAGACTGTCAACTTTGAGTACATCATTTTCAGCAAGCGGCGGCAGCATTTTTTGATTTTCTTCCTCGTCATCATTTTTTTCTTCATAGAGAACAGTAAATCCATCAAATTTAACAGAATAGCCGGAAGATTTAAAAATACAGTCATCCGCCTGAATTTCTACAGAAATGGTATCCAGCAGTGCATTTGCCATCTGACTGGAGATAAATCTTTCCCAGATTAATTTATATAATTTATACTGGTCAGTTGTCAGGCTGTTTTTGATACTGTCCGGTGTGACATCTGGCATAGAAGGTCTGATTGCTTCGTGTGCATCCTGTGCATTTTTTTTAGATTTAAAGACACGGGGCTTATCTGGCAGATATTTGTCGCCGTAAGTTGCCTTGATATATTCCGCAGCGGCTTTCTGTGCATCAGCAGAAATTCTCAGGCTGTCCGTTCTCATATAAGTAATCAGACCAACTGCACCCATACCATTGACATCAATACCTTCATAGAGTTCCTGAGCAGCTTTCATGGTTCGTTTGGACTGAAAGCCTAATCTTTTGGATGCTTCCTGCTGAAGAGTGGAAGTAATGAACGGCGGTGCAGGCTGTTTTCTGGTAACACGCTTTTTAATAGACTTGACAATAAAATCCGCTTTTCTGAGCCGTTCCAGAATAGAATCCGCCTGTATTTTGTCTGCGATTTCAATTTTTTTGCCACTGACTGTGGCAAGCTTTGAGGTGAATTTTTTTCCGTCATTATGCAGAACAGCATCAATGCTCCAGTATTCTCTGGGAACAAATGCCTTGATTTCCTCTTCTCTGTCGACAATCAGGCGGACAGCAACAGACTGCACACGACCGGCGGAAAGCCCTCTTTTGACTTTTTTCCAGAGAAACGGACTGAGTTTATAACCGACAAGTCTGTCCAGAATTCTTCTTGCCTGCTGTGCGCTGACCAAATCCAAGTCAATTTTGTGCGGATTTGCCATACCATTCTGTACGCCTGTTTTTGTGATTTCATTGAATGCAATCCGGTTATCAGCATTCAAGTCCAGATTCAGCAGTTGTGCAAGATGCCATGAAATTGCTTCTCCCTCACGGTCAGGGTCAGTTGCAAGGTAGACATAATCGCTTTTTTTGGCTCTTTTTTTCAGGTCTTTGATAACATCTTCCTTACCTTTCATGTCCTGATACTGCGGTGTAAAACCATTATCGACATCCACTCCAAGTTTTGACTTTGGCAAGTCACGCACATGCCCCATAGAAGCAACAACCTCATAGCCTGTACCTAAATATTTCTGAATCGTTTTGGCTTTTGCCGGAGATTCTACAATTACTAAGTTTGACATAGTTCCGCCGTACTGACGGCGCACACTCCTTTCATGCCTTGCTGAGCTTGTGATATTTATCTGTCACGGTATAGAAATCTCGTCTGGTGCTGCGAATCCAGCCCATTTCTTCGAGTTCAAACAGGTGCATTGAAATTAGTTCAAGGCTGAAGCCTGTGAGACAGCACAGCATATTCGTATTTTTTTCGCTTTCGCTGAGCAGCCGGAGCAGGAGTTCTTCTTCTTCGGAGAGGGTATCTGCATCGGCATCCTGACCGGGAGCATCAGTTTCCGGCACAGAAGCGACAAGTTCTTCGGGTTTGATTTCCGGAAGATTCGGAGAAATTTTTTCCTGCTGCCGTACTGGTTCTGTATTGCTGAGATACTGGAGAATATCTTCTGCACTGCAAACACAGAAAGCACCATCACGGAGCAGTATTGCCTGACCGCTGTAACGTTTATTGTAAATATCAGCAGGCGGAATGCAAAAGACCGTTTTTCCCTGTTCGCAGGCAAGATTTGCTGTAATCATGCATCCGCTGCCTCGGTTAGCTTCTGTCACAAGGACAGCAGGACTCAGCGCAGACAGAATTCTGTTACGGACGGGAAAATTATTACTATAAGGCGGCATTCCGGGAAAATATTCTGAAAGAATCACACCATTTTGTTTGATTTCTTCTTTCATAGCCTGTGTACCTTTGGGATAATTACAATCCAGACCGCAGCCCATCACGCTGACAGTCGGTTTTTGCTGTTCCAGAGCGGCCTGATGTGCCAGACTGTCCAGACCAAGCGCACCACCGCTGATTAACATGCAGCCGGCTTCGGCGAGTTCACTGCACAGCCGTTTTGTTGTGCGGATGCTATATTCAGAAGGATGTCTTGTGCCGACAACAGTCAGCGGCATGGGATTTCGGAGTACCTCCGGTTTTCCCTGACAAAACAGAACCGCCGGAGGATTGTAAATCTGTAACAGGCGTTCCGGGTAGAGTGCATCCTGACAAGTAATTATCTGCATTTCTTTTTTTCGGCACAGTTCCAGAATGTCCTTCGCTTTGGAAAGCGGATTTTGTCTGACATGTTTTTTCTGTCTTTCATTCAGAAATGTGCAGTCCGGCTGCTGCATCAGGCTATATAATTCTATAATATCGGGATGTTCCCGAAGCAGCGGAACAGTTTGTTTGTTGGCGAATCCCATCACCATGACCAGCCAGAGCCAGTAAACGAGAATATCTTCCTGCATGGCAAATTCTCCTGTAAATTAATCAGATTTCATCATTTCCCATGTCAGAATTCCTGCCGCCATAGCAGCGTTGAAAGATTCTGCGCCGCCTTTCATAGGGATAGTAACAGTTTTCTGACAAGCGTGTATTACCGTTTCCGGCAGACCGTTTCCCTCATTGCCAATCCAGACGGCACAGCCATGACCCAAATGGCATTTTGTCAGAGAAACAGCAGATTCTGCCGGGACAGAGGCATAAGAACAAATCTGCTGCTGACTAAGCAATGTAAGCAGCAGTTCGGGGGTATCTGCCCGGAGTACCGGCACACGGAATACAGAACCCATTGTTGCACGAATCACCTTTGGACTATATAAATCACAGCACTGTGTCATCAGTACAGCATCTGTACCAAGAGCATCACAGGTACGGAGTATCATACCCATGTTACCGGGGTCTTGTACCTGACATAATACTAAATATCTACCTTCCGGAGAAAGTTGTGGCTTTTGTTCCGGCATCCGGCAGACAGCAAATACACCTTGTGTATGTTCTGTATCGCTCATTTCTCTGCCGACTGCTTCCGGAATGCGGAACAGTTGTCCGCAAGTGGCTTCCAGTATTCCGGCATATTTTTCAAATGCGGATTCTGTCAGAAAGATTTGCTGTACCAGAAACGGATATTGCAGGGCATCCCGGACAATGCGGAGTCCTTCGGCAACGAATGAATTTTCGTCATATCTTGTCTTTTTCCTGTCCCGGAGGCGGATATAATGCTTCACTGCCGGATTTTCACGGGAAGTAATGACAGTTGTTTTCAGCATAACAGCTCACTTTCTGCCGGAATGCGGCGGGATAAACAAAACACGCTCTTAATATGTCAAGAGCGTGTTGAGATGGTTTCTTGCATCATCAAAGAGCAGCTTTTGCCTGTGCGACGATTGCTGCGAAGCCCTCAGCATCATGAATTGCAATTTCAGAGAGCATTTTTCTGTTGAGTGTAATACCAGCCTTCTTGCAGCCGTTCATGAATGTAGAATAATTCATGCCATTAATTTTAGCTGCTGCGGAAATTCTGGTAATCCAGAGCTGACGGAAGTTTCTCTTCTTCTGTCTTCTGCCGATATAAGCATACTGACCGGACTTCATAACAGCCTGTTTTGCCATCTTGAAATGCTTGCTCTTTGCGCCGAAATAGCCTTTGGCAAGCTTTAATGTTTTATTTCTTCTCTTGCGAGTGGATAACGCACCTTTGATACGTGCCATAATTACAAACCTCCAATATTTTTTGAGTTCTGAGTTTCTGGATTTTTACCGAAAACCCGTAATTCTTACAGATAAGGAACGAGCTTTTTGAGAGTTGGTGCATTTGCAGCATCTACAACACCAGCATTGCGGGCGATTCTCTTACGCTTGGTATCTTTCTGTGTGAGTCTGTGACGCTTGTTGGTGTGCTGATATTTCAGCTTGCCAGTACCGGTGAGCTTAAAACGCTTTTTTGCGCCGGAATGAGTTTTTACTTTTACTTTCTTTGCCATGGTGGCTTCCTCCTTCTTACTTGGATGCTTTCGGGGATATAAACATTACAATACTGCGACCTTCGGCTTTTGCGGGCTTTTCGACAACGCCGTATTCGCTGCACGCTTGTTTGAAGCGTTCGAGCAGTTCTTCACCGAACTGCGGATGGGCAATGGCACGCTTGCGGAAGCGGATAGAAACTTTCAGCTTGTCGCCGCCTTTCAGGAATTTCACAGCCTGATTGACTTTGGTATTAAAGTCATTGGTATCAATAGTTGAAAACATTCTGATTTCTTTAATTGACATGACTTTCTGATTTTTCTTGGCTTCTCTCTCACGCCTCTGCTGTTCATAGCAAAACTTACCATAATCCATGATACGGCAGACAGGCGGCTTTGCCTGCGGAGCGATTTTGACCAAATCCAAATCTTTTTCATATGCGAGTTTCTGCGCATCTCTGGCAGACATCACACCAAGTTTCTTTCCGTCTGCATCAATGACAAGGATTTCTTTATCCCGAATCATTTCATTAATCTGCATGTCCTTGTTTTCCTTGCTGCTTATAGTAAAGCACCCCCAAGCATAAAAATTTCATTAAAACAAAAAATGAGTACAGATTTCTGAAAAATCAGCACTCATCACAGAAACGCCCTGACACACAGAGAACGATTTCTTTGCATGATTGACCGTTTCGGCACTTACAGTCAAACGGTGAGATGAACTGATAGACAGATATCTGCTTTGTTTTCGCTGTATATTATAGCATAAATATTCCGGTTTGTCAAGCGTTTTTTCAAAATTTCCAAAAAAAATCTGCTCTGATTATGCACTTTGCTAATTTTCACATATTTTTTGATAAAACTATTGATTTTTCTGTGAAAATGTTGTATAATAATATAAGCCGTATTTTACTTTTCACTGTGATGACAGCGATTACTAATATACATCAATACAGAAATAAATTTTCATTTTCCTATTGCAATTTTAGTATAAATTATGATATAATACTAACAGAGATATTTTTAATAAAGCGAAGGTGAAAAAATTTGGCAGAAGAACAAATTCATTTTCAGAATCCAGCAGTGGTACAGGCTGTATTTGGCAGCTATGACCAGAATCTGACATTACTGCAAAGAGAATATCAGGTAATTATTACCGGACGTGGCGGCGATGTTGCTGTCACAGGTATCGCTGAACAAACAGCAAAAGCCGCACAGGCTCTCCGGATGCTTGGCGAACTCGCTGAAAAAGGACAGCAGCTTTCTGAACAGACTGTCCGTTATGTGATTTCCATGCTCTCGGACGGTGAATCCGAAGCCCTGAAAGAATTAAGCTCTGATGGTATCTGCATTACAACCAGCGGAAAAGTTGTCCGTCCAAAAACTGTCGGTCAGAAAAAATATGTAGATGCTATCCGGAAAAATACAATCGTTCTTGGTGTAGGACCTGCCGGAACAGGAAAGACGTATCTGGCTGTGGCAATGGCAGTCAAGGCATTCAAGGCGCATGAGGTACAGAAGATTATTTTAACCCGTCCTGCTGTAGAAGCCGGTGAAAAGCTGGGTTTTCTGCCTGGTGATTTACAAAATAAGGTTGACCCTTATCTTCGTCCGCTTTATGATGCGTTGTTTGATATGTTCGGTGCGGAAACTTTTGCCAGGCATATGGAAAAAAATATTATTGAAGTTGCTCCCCTTGCCTATATGAGAGGGCGCACTCTGGATGATGCATTTATCATTCTGGACGAAGCACAAAATACGACTTCCGAACAAATCAAAATGTTTCTCACACGTCTGGGAACAAACAGCAAAATGGTGATTACTGGTGACATTACACAGATAGACCTGCCGGAAAAACGTCGTTCCGGACTTATCGAAGCTATGAAAGTTCTCAAAAATATCGAAGACATTGCCATTATGCGCTTTACAGAAAAAGATGTTGTCCGTCACAGACTTGTGCAGGACATTATCCGGGCATATGAGAAATTCTATCAAAACCGCTCATAATTATTTATTATTCTAAAAACAGAAAAGGAGTTTTTTTCATGCAGCAAACAGGCAAGCTCAAAGTCAGCATTAAAAACAATCAGAACACTGTCAAAATTCCCTCCGGTATCCGGCTGTTAATCCGCCGCTGCTGTCATGCAGTACTGATTTCCGAAGGCTTTACGCAGAATGCAGAAGTTAGTGTTTCATTCGTCTCAAATCAGGAAATCCGAACCCTGAACAAAACCTATCGGCAAAAAGATACTTCTACAGATGTACTTTCCTTTCCACTGACCAGTGATGACGGCACTATGGAAATCAACACCGAAACTGGCTATGTTCTTCTTGGTGATATTGTGATTTCTATCGAAACTGCTGTCAAGCAGGCGAATATTTACGGGCATTCTCTGAGCCGGGAAATCGGTTTTCTGACTGTACATTCCATGCTGCATCTGCTGGGCTATGACCATGAAAAAAGTCCTCTTGATGAACGCATTATGAGAGAAAAAGAAGAATCTGTTCTTGAAAAGCTCGGCATTTCCAGAGAATTGACCTATAATACTCCAGAAGAGGAATAATTTCATGAATGAAACAAAATCTATTTTCTTAACGCTTTCCGGCAGAACCAATGCCGGAAAGTCTACTTTGCTGAATGCCCTTATCGGGGAAAAGATAGCTTCTGTCAGCAGCAAGCCACAGACTACAAGAACCCGGATTACAGGCATTCTCACCCGTGACAATACGCAGTTTGTCTTTATCGACACCCCTGGAC
Source organism: Ruminococcus sp. UBA7014 (assembly GCA_002449575.1). Lineage (GTDB taxonomy): Bacteria > Bacillota > Clostridia > Oscillospirales > Ruminococcaceae > UBA3855. The sequence goes on along the minus strand of DJXC01000199.1, from coordinate 1,523 downwards.
TGCATAAACCCAAAAATAAACTAAGTGGTCATATGCTCAAAACAGCACAGGATTCCGCCACAGATTCTGATGCTGTTCTGTATGTTATCGACTGTACCAGGAAACTGCACGAACAAGATGAATCCATGCTGAAAGCCATCACTGACAAGAAAATTTCCTGTATTATTATCATCAACAAGATTGATTTATTACAGGACAAATCCGCCATGATGCCGCTGATGCTGCATCTTGAAAACAAATATCATCCTTATGCAATTATTCCCGTCAGTGCCGAACAGAATGACGGTCTGGAAGAAATTCTTGCTACCGCCGGAGAACTGGCACAGCCGTCAGTTCATTTCTTTCCGGATGATAAATTCACCGACCAGCCGGAACAGGTACTTGCTGCGGAAATGATTCGTGAAAAGCTTCTCAGGCTACTGAATGACGAAGTGCCGCATGGTGTTGCCGTGACTGTTGAGTCCATGAAAGAACGTGACGACAAAGACCTGCTTGATATTTCTGCCGTCATCTACTGCGAACGTGATTCCCATAAGGGCATCATTATCGGCAAAAACGGCACGATGCTCAAAAAAATTGCAAGTTCCGCAAGGCATGAACTGGAAAAATTCTTTCAGATTCAGGTAAATTTAAAATGCTTTGTCAAAGTAAAAGAAGACTGGCGCAACAAAGAAGGCTTAATCCGAAGCTTCGGTTTGTCAGAATAATCCAGAAATATTTCACTCCGTTTTGCAGATAATAATTCTAAAAAATCAGAACGGAGTGAATTATCATGTCAGTCTATCAGTTATGGGAACAGTTTCAGCAAACGGGCAGTGTTGCCGATTATCTGCAATATGCCGCCCAGAAAGGAAATTATGACAGTCAAGGGAGTAGTACTTTCACAGAAGCCATTCGGCGAACAGGATAAATTTATTGATATTCTTACTGAAACCGGCATGATTGAAATTGTGGTGAAAGGTTCAGCAAAAGTGACAAGCAAATCCGGCAGTGCATCACAATTGTTTGCTTATTCGGAATTTGATATTTCCGACCATCATGCCAAAAACAAAGCCAGAATCTTAAGCAGCGTCACACCCCTCAATATTTTCTACGGATTAAGAAGCGATTTGAATGCCGTTGCCTTAGCCTCTTATTTCGCACAGGTGATATTATATTCTGCCCTGCCAAAATCCGGTACACCGGAAATTCTGCGCCTGATGCTGAATCTTCTGCATTATCTCTCACAGCCGGAACATGACGAATTATTATTAAAAGCTATCTTTGAATTAAGAATTGCTTCTCTGCTGGGATTTCAGCCGGATGTTGTCATGTGCCGGAAATGCGGAAACTATCTGCCGGAAACTCTATACTTCTCTGTTGAGGACGGCTGTTTCTTCTGTGATACTTGCTGTCAGCAGGGAATTCTGATGCCTGCCGGAACTTTGCAGGCTGTCAGATACATTATCTTACAGGATTTTGAGAAAATTTTTTCGTTTCACATTTCGGAACGCTGCCGTCAGCCGTTGTTTGCGTTTGCAGAA
>DJXC01000002.1 GCA_002449575.1 Ruminococcus sp. UBA7014 | reverse complement strand
TTAAAGCCGTGTGCGAAAGCCAGAGTCTTGCCTGCTGTCAGATAAGGCTTGATATCAGATTCATACAAAGCTTTCTGCTTTTCATCCGGAATCAGAATCATGATAATGTCTGCAATTTTAGCAGCTTCGGCAGTAGTCATAACTTTCAGACCCTGCTTTTCTGCTTTTGCCCAGCTTTTGCTGCCTTCGTACAGACCAACAACAACATTCACACCGCTTTCCTGAAGATTAAGTGCATGAGCGTGACCCTGAGAGCCGTAACCAATGATAGCGACTGTCTTGCCGTCAAGCTTGTGAATATCACAATCCTGCTGATAAAAAATTCTTGCTTCTGCCATGTTTAAGAACTCCTTTTCTTAAAAAATATAGAAATTAAAAAATATATGATTTACAGACTTGTATCGCTGTTCAGATAGTGACAGCCTCTCTGGATTGCCACCACGCCAGTACGGCACATTTCGAGAATGCCGAGCGGTTCTACAAGTGCAATAAATGCCTCAATTTTGGAAGTTTCTCCTGTAATTTCGACACAGAGCGTTGACGGAGAAAAATCAACAATCTTGGAACGGAAAATATCAACAGCAGATAAGATTTCCTGCCGGGTTTCCGGTGTATTCCGGAGTTTAATCAAAGCCAGTTCACGGAATACACTTTTTTCTTTGTCCATGACCTTGACTTCCTTGACGTTGTAAAGCTTTTTCAGCTGCTTAATAATCTGCCGGCAGATGCCGTCATCACCAGTCAGGGAGATAGTAATTCTGGAATATTCATGTGTTTCCGTTTCGCTGACGGTCAGGCTGTCGATATTGAATCCACGGCGGTTAAACATACTTGCCACACGGGTTAAAATACCGGGCTGATTCTCTACCAGAATCGCAATCACAAAACGTTCCATTACTTGTCACTCCTTTCTGTGATAATGTCTTCAATGCAACCGCCGGGCGGAAGCATTGGAAGTACAAATTCATCTTCATAGATAGCACAGTCAATCAGGACAGGCGCATTTTCAGCAAAAGCCTTTTCGACTGTGCCGGAAAGTTCAGAAAGATTCTGAATTCTGTAGCCCTTGATACCGAATGCTTCTGCAAGCTTGACGAAATCTGTTTTTCTGCCATGCAAGTCAGTATTAGAGTAGTGCTTCTGGAAGAACAAGGTCTGCCACTGGCGCACCATGCCGAGTACATGATTATTCATAATGAGAATCACAACAGGCAGATTTTCAGCCGAAACTGTTGCCAGTTCATTCAGATTCATACCAAAGCTGCCGTCACCAGTGAATAAAACAGTTCTTTTGCCTGTTGCCTTTGCTGCGCCGATAGCTGCACCCAGTCCGAAGCCCATTGTACCGAGTCCACCGCTGGAAATAAACGTTCTGGAATTCTGGAACGGGTAGTACTGTGCAACCCACATCTGATGCTGACCAACGTCTGTGACAACTGGTGTATCTGCTTCCGTATGCTTTGCAGTTTCCTGAATCAGCGCATAAGGTGTGATTCTGTCCTTAGCAGTTACTTTTTCAAACTGTGCATGTTCTGCGGCTTTCAGTTCTTCGATTCTTGCCATCCAGTCAGGATGCATTTTTTTATCAACCAGAGAAATCAATCTTTTGAGTGCATCTTTTATATCGCATTCAATGCCTAATTCGACAGCAACATTTTTATTTAATTCTGCACCGTCAGCATCAATATGAATAATCTTTGCTTTTCTGGCATATTTGGAAACGTTTCCGGTTGCACGGTCGCTGAATCTTGCACCGATGGTAATAATCAGGTCGGCTTCGTCCTGCGAAACGCTGGAAGCATAATGTCCGTGCATTCCTTCCATACCCAGATAACGGGGATGTGTCACCGGAACAGCAGAAAGTCCCATCATGGTACAACCGATAGGTGCATCAATCTTGTCAGCGAGTTCTGTAATTTCTTCTGAAACGTCAGCAGAAACCGCACCGCCGCCGAAATAGATATATGGCTTTTCTGCTTCGGCAATCATCTGGGCAGCTCTGGAAAGCTTGTCACCTTTTGCCTTTTTTTGATTTTTCTTTTCGACAACAGGACATGCCTGATAAGGATAAGTTGCAACCTGTACGTCTTTGGGAATATCAATCAGAACCGGTCCGGGTCTGCCGGATTTGGCAATCATAAATGCTTCACGGATAGTATCTGCAAGTTTGTCAACGCTCTTGACAAGGAAGTTATGCTTTGTGATAGGCAGTGTCACACCTGTAATATCGACTTCCTGAAAGCTGTCACGACCGATTAAGGAATTCGGTACATTTCCGGTAATTGCTACCATAGGGATAGAATCCAGATAGGCGGTTGCAATACCTGTTACCAGATTTGTCGCACCAGGTCCGGAAGTAGCGATAACAACACCGACTTCCCCACTGGCTCTGGCATAGCCGTCAGCAGCGTGTGCCGCACCCTGTTCATGTGCCGTCAGAATATGCTGAATTCTGTCACTTCTTGTGTATAATGCATCATATAAGTTGATAACCTGACCACCGGGATAACCGAATACGGTTTTACATCCCTGTTCAATCAAAGTTTCTACAACAATTTCTGCGCCTGATAAAATCATGATTTCAATCCTTTCTTTTTTTCATGAAAATCATATGAAAAAACAGTTCTTGTCTTTTATTATAGCACTTTAGGAGATTCAAATCAAGAGAATATTTGATTTTTGACATTCTGCACAAGTTTCAACGGCTTGATTTGTTGAAAAAATTCCAGCGGATTAAGATTCCGCCGGAATTTTCTGTTTTTTGTTTTCTTTCAGAATCAGAATAGTGAAAATCACTGCCAGAATCAGCATATAGCCCATAGAAATCCAGTTATGCTGAAATTGCTGCATAGAAGAATAGCTCTCATCATTGAAGCCGTCCGGAACAAACGCATAGGCAACCGCACCAACGGCATTATTATTAACAGAATGTCCGATACTTGCCGGATAAACAGAATTTGTCTTTTTCGTCAGCCACATCAGGAA
>DJXC01000121.1 GCA_002449575.1 Ruminococcus sp. UBA7014 | reverse complement strand
CCGCTTGACCAAGGGGCCATATATGGTAGCGGCAGCAGGATTTGAACCAGCGACCCCCTGGGTATGAACCAAGTGCTCTAGCCAACTGAGCTATACCGCCATATTTTTTTATTTTTCAACGTCTGCCGTAACCGACTATTATATTATAGCACACTTCAATAAATTTGTCAATAGTTTTTTTTAAAAAAATATATTTTTTTTAAAAATATATTTATTTTTTAAAATAATGATATATAACCTTGACTTTTCATACCAGATTCTATATAATAATAATATAGCATGATGAAAGGAGAATGAGTCATGATTAAAAAAATTCTGATGATTCCGGCGAGTCTGCTGCTTCTGGCAGGTGCTGTGCTTTGTTTTGGAATGCTGTATCTTTCGTGGAGTTTTACATTTCCAGAGAAAGCCGTAACAGCATCTGCCGAAACGAACACACCTGTCTTGACACGTTCGGAATATGTACAGCCAACTGAACCCCCTACCGAAGAACCGCCTACAGAAGAAGTAACAGAAGTAACAGAAGAACCAGAACCTATTCCAGAAGGTCCGTATTATATGTCATTGGACATGAATAATGTCGCCTCTTATTATAATTCCAATCATGATGTAGTGGGTTGGATAAAAGTTTCCGGAACGGCTGTTAATTATCCGATTATGCAGAATGAAGATAATAATTATTATGTAAGCCACACATGGAACGGCGTTTCCAATCATGCAGGTGCGATTTTTGCAGACTGGCGTTGCAGACTGGAAACTTCGGACAATACATTAGTTTATGGGCATAATATGGCAAATGGTTCAATGTTTAGCGCACTGAAAAATTACAAATCGGCAAGCTGGGGAAATGCACATAAATATATTGAAGTAGCAACACTTCAGCACAGGTATTTATACAGAGTTTTCTCTTGCAATGTACTTTACGGAGAAGCTGGTGCAAAATTTGAGTACTGGAATTTTATCGAAATGAATCGTACTGACTACAGAAATTTTGTCAACAATATTGTCAACACAGCAACCGTATTCTATGGCGATACCCGTCATCTGCCAAGAGTAAATGAAAATAAGTTCATTACGCTGCAAACCTGCAATTCTGGTGCAAATGATGGTATCCGCTGTGTTGTATTTGCCTATCTGGTAGAGGAACGATAATTTTTTCATTTTCTGTACATGAAAAAAAACGGCTGAGTTTTTCACTTAGCCGCTTTTTGCTGTGCATCACATAGATTTAAATTTCTGTTTGATTTTCATCAGTTTTTTTATCTTTCTCTGTCTCTTTGAGAATTTCTGTATTATCTGTTTGATTTTCATCAGTTTTTTTATCTTTCTCTGTCTCTTTGAGAATTTCTGTATTATCAGATACCGGATTTTCAGGCAGAGCAACTGTTTTATTTGTTACAACCAAAGCCTGAACAAAAGCTATGCCAAAATATATTACAAACAAGAGTGCTTCCAGAATTAAAAACGGTTCAAGTGCTGCTTTCAAAATACTCTTTGTTGTCATCAGGGCGGAAGAACTTGCCGGAACAAGGATATTGTAAGAATTGGAAAGATAAACTGTTTCATAATATTCATTTGCAGTAGCATTGACTTTTTTGAGCAGTTCGTTTATTTTGGTATTTAAATTATCAAGGTCAGCTTCTACTTTTTTCATTTTTTGCTCGGATGCTGTGGTCTTTCCGTTCAGTTCCGAAACTCTTTTCTGATACTGGTCAATTTTTTGTGTATAAGTAGAAACAGATTTCTGGGCACTGATTTTTTTGCTAATCAAATTATCATATGCTTCTGAAGCTTGTGTATACTGGGAAGCATCCTGATTCTCTCCATAAACAATGATAGTATCTTTTTCATAGTTCTGAATTGCTTCTGTGACAGCTTTCAGTTCATCCTCTGCAATTTTTTTCTGACGGTTAAGATTTTCAATTCTGTAGTTATAATAAGAAAGCAAAGTATTTTTGTCTTTTGTTACAACATTGACGTTGATATAAGAGGAAATGACATCAAGGTCAACATCACGGATAGTAGCAATGGATTCTTTCAGGTCAGAGAAAGTATAACCTGTTTTGGTAGAGCGGAAACGTGTAGTATCTTTAGAAGAAAGATTATTGACATATTCCTGAAGTGTTGAGAGTGTAGAATCAAAAACATCAATTGCCTGAGAATAGTCATATTCTGTATAATCCAAAGAGGTGACTGCACTGCCAAGTGCCTCATTAAACCCATATGTTTCAAAGAAATATTCTGAATAACTGGTCAGAATCGTATTAAACAATTCTACAGCATCTCTTCCCTGAAAGCTGGTTTTAGAATAATTAAATATAATTCTGTACTGTGTCGGATAAATCTTGACTTCCAGCATTCTTTCACCAGCATTGAGATTTCCCTGTTCATAGATGCTTTTATACATTGTAATTCTGTCTTGGGCATCAGCAGGGATAATTCCTTCAATCGAGATTCCCTGCCGGATACTTTCCAGTTCAGTCAGGTCATGTCCAAGAGAAGTCAGGGCTTTTTCAATCACAACAGGATTTTTAATGGATTCAGAATAAAAAGTACTGCCATCAGGGGCTTTTCCGCTTTCAATACCATTATAATTGAAGCTGACCAGTGCTGAAAGATTCTTATGCTGGTCAGAAGCAAATATTGCATAACCAACAGGCAGGAGAATGCCCACCACAATAGCAATACAAAGCCATATCAGAAAGAAGCGTTTTAATTGACGGATAAAGCCAGAAAATGAAATAACAACTTCCTCTTTATTTTTTTCTTCCTCATTTTCAAGCGTAATATTCAGATAATGCTTCTGATTCTTTTCATCATTCATAGTACATACACCCTTTATATTTTTATTTTTTTAAAAAACAAAACAGGACACTTCACCCAGTGGATGAAGTACCTGAATGTAACTATAGCTTATCGAAGTTCAGCAGTTCTTTCCAGTCAGAACATGCACAATTGTTTTCAGTACAATTTTAACGTCTGTAAGAAGAGACCGTTCTTTTATGTATTTACGGTCAAGTGCCACTTGCTGCGCCAGCGAAAGTTCATTTTTTCCGCCAATCTGCCAATAGCAGGATAAACCTGGCAGCACAGAAAGTCTGTCATCCGGCAGGTTTGCCTGTTCGGACGGAATAAATGGTCTTGGACCAATGACAGACATATCTCCTTTCAGAATATTCAGAAGCTGCGGCAGTTCATCAATAGAAGTACGGCGGATAATATTGCCGACTCTAGTAATTCTGGGGTCTTTTTTCATTTTGAATGTTGCGCCGCTTCCCTCATTAAGCTTAAGCAATTCCTTGCGGCGTTCATCCGCATTGAGATACATGCTGCGGAATTTATAAATTTTGAATGGCTTGCCGTCTTTGCCGATACGCTCTTGCGTATAGAACGGAGTACCAAAATCATCTGCTACAATCAAAACAGCTGTCAGCAGAAGAACTGGTGACAGGATTGTCAAGGCAAGTGTCGAACAGATAATGTCACTGATTCTCTTGACTTTCTCATAAACGGGTTTTTCTGACGGAAAAACGGGTGTTTCCAGAATCATGCGTTCTTTGAGCAACTGTTCATTAGTATGCATTTCTATCACAGGTGCCGGATGCTGAGACTGTTCTGGAAGTTGTTCCCGGTACGCCAGATTGACTGTCTTCATCAATTTAGACTCCCCCTTTAAAAATACCGCTATATGCTGTATAGAAAAGCTGCGGTCTGTTAAATTTTTTTTTAATGGTACAGGGATACCAGATTTTGCCGGCAGAGACTTTCCCCTCAAAAAGGCTTTGCACGGAAACTATTATTATTATACACGATTCTCCTGTACTTGTCAATAGTCAACAAACAGAATCAAAATTTTTGTGAAAATCTCATAAAATGCAAAAGAAAAATCAGAAATTTTCCGTAGCAGCAAAAAGGCAATACAAATTGTATAGTCTAAAAGCAGGGGGAGTATATATTTTCCCCGTAATGCAAAACACAGATTTTTCAGAAAATACATTCTGTAATGTTATATTTATCATAGCATAAAAAAGAAAACTTGTCAAGAAGATTCTGTCATTCTTGACAAGCTGCATTATTATTTTTTATATTGTTGATATTTTTTGTTTAAAATCACAATATCATCAGGAAACGAATCCATGCGCCCTGTTCACAAGTAACCTGAATTTTAATTTTATGGATTTCCATAATACTTTTTGCAATAGCAAGCCCCAGACCGTAACCATTTTTGCCCTTGTTATTTCTGGCTTTGTCGCCACGGTAGAATCGCTGAAAGATTTTATCAGTTTCTTCCTGAGAGATTTCACATCCAGTATTGTAAAATTCAAGAATACGATTATCGCCCCGGCGCATCAAAGAAATCTTGATAGTGCCGTGTTCATTGGAATATTTCATTGCATTGTCAATAAAAATTGCAGCAAGCTGGCGGATATGCTGTTCGCTTCCGGTGTAGGTCACATCTGGCTGAATATCAATTTCCAGATTTTTCTGTTTTTCAAACGCCTGACTTTCAAATGGCAGAGCAGTTGCTTCAATGGCAGTACTGAGGTTAAATTCTTCAAAGACATATTCCTGTTTTGCGTTGTCCATTCTGGCAAGGCGGAGCAGGTCACCGACAAGCTGATTCATGCGTCCGGTTTGTTCCTGAATATAGCCAAGCCATTTATTTTCGCCGATTTCGTCCTGTAAGATATCCACATTAGCAGTAAGGACAGCAATTGGCGTTTTCAATTCGTGACTGGCATCAGAAACAAATTGTTTCTGGCGTTCCATTGCAATTCTAACTGGTTTAATAATCCAGCGTGAGAAGAATATCAAAAATACAAACAATATCAGCAGAACGATAATGCCAGCGATGACAGTTGTCCGGAAGAGATTATTCAATAATCCCTGGTCAGAAGATTTATCTGTCACAACGAGCAGTGTGCCGTAATTTTTTTCGGCTTTGTAATATTGCAGCCAGCCATACATACCATGCTGTTTTTCGGTACTGAGGATAGCTGCGAGAATTTCTTTTGCTTCTTCTTCTGTATAATTTTCTGTATTGCGGATACCAAGAAAATTGCCGTCAGCATCTGCCATGAGTGCAAAGTGATTCAGAATGACTTTGACATCCCATTTATTTGGGCGCATTTCCATGCGGAATTCTCCGTTATTATGCTGATTTCCGTTCTGGTTGTCTTCTTCGGGTTTTTTGGGGCGTGATTCTTTAGTTTCTGATTCTGATACAGAAATGGTTGTTTCAGGAGTTGTTTCAGGAGTTGTTTCTGTCAGTGTTTCAGAAGTTTGCGTTTCAGAAGCTGTTGTTTCTGTTTCCGGAACGGGAGTTTCTTCGGGATGGGGTTCTTCCGGCGGTTCAGCAGGCATTGCAGGCGGTGTTTCTTCCGGTGGGAGTTCCGGCGGCTGTATTTCTTCAGGAATCTGAACGGGCTGTGCAGGTGGTTCTGTTATTTCTGGAACGGGCTGTGTTTCAGCTGGCAGTACAGGTTCGGGCGGTGGCTGTAGATACTCGCTTTCCCACTGTCGTGTTTCCTGTTGTTCCCATGGAGGGGGCTGTTCCGGATTCCAGCGAGGCTCATTATTATTCTCAACATCGTTGTCATCGTCATCATCGTCATTTGTTTCTGACATTCTGTCATCTCTGCGCCGTCTGTCATCAAAACGTTCTCCCCATTGTCCACGGTCATCTTCAGGAATCCAGCCAAGCGGACGGAATCCGGGAACTTCTGCCTGTGCAATTGTTTCGGGTTCTGTCGGAGGCGGCATATTATCCGGCGGAATTTCTCCTTCTGGCGGCGGAAACTCACCATTGGGAGGAGGTTCTTCATTCAGAGAATCATATCTGTCACTTTGTGCGATTTTTATGAGCAAATCCATCGACTGTGACTGACTGACGGTTTTCATAATCATGTTAATTGCTGTCAGCATGACAATAAATACCCCTATCAGAATTCCCATTGCCATAGCAACGAACTTAATCTGCATAATTTTCAGCACATCAGGACGGAGCAGACTTTGCAGCCAGTGCGGCATTTTTTCAACGGGAAATTTTCTCACGCATTATTCGCCGCCTTCCAGAAAATAGCCGACACCTCTGGCGGTCTTGATGGTGACATCTGAGCCGATAACATGTAATTTCTTTCTGAGAAAAGAGATATAGACTTCCACGTTATTATATTCAACATCGCTTTCATAGCCCCAGATTTTTTCGATAAAGCGTTCTTTCGGAATGAGTTGTTTCGGGTTTGCCATCATCATTTCCATAATCTGGTATTCTTTCAGGCTTAATTTGACAAACTGTCCTTCTCTGCTCAGACTGAATGTACTTTTATTCAGGGCGACATCTCCGTAAGTAAATTCATCTGTAATGACTTCACCTTTTCTTCTGGTAAGCGCACGGACACGGGCGAGGAGTTCGCCGCTGACGAACGGTTTTGTTAAAAAGTCATCTGCACCGCTGTCCAGACCAGTAATTTTATCTTCAATATCAGATTTGGCAGTCAGGAGCAAAACTGGTGTAGAGATATGTTTCTTCCGGAGAATGCGCAAAACATCCAGACCATTCATTTTTGGCAGCATAATATCCAGCAGAATGCAGTCATACAGTCCGGTCATGGCATATTCCAGACCGTCTTCGCCATCATAAACGGCATCTACGGAGTATTTGTTTCTTTTCAGGATTTCGCTGAGAGCTTCAGCGAGAGCTTCTTCATCTTCAACAACTAAAATTTTCATGATACAATCCCTCCCATGATAATAATTTTATTTTACCAGATTTTTCTTTAAATAACCTTGAAAAATTTTCAGGTTTATGGTATACTATTATTATCATAGCATATTTTTCAGAAAATAGCAAGAATTTTTCTGAAAAAAACGGGAAAACTGTTTCTGCAAGAAAATCTTATTCAGAAAAGGAGCTGTTTTTCCATGCAGGTTACACCGGAATTATATCAGGACATGCAAAAACAGGCTGTTCCCCGTTCCAATACAAAAGTGAATGTGCTGACAGCCTTTCTCACAGGCGGAGGCATTTGTGCTATAGGGCAGACAGTATTCACAGCATTTCAGAATTTTGGCTTTACACAGGCGGAAAGCATGACATGGACTTCGATTATGTTAGTTTTCCTCAGCGCACTGCTGACCGGACTGGGCATTTATCAGAAACTTGCCAGACATGCCGGAGCTGGCACGCTTGTTCCGATTACAGGTTTTGCCAATGCAATCGCTTCATCTGCGATAGAATCCAAAACAGAAGGCTTTATTCTGGGAGTAGGCACAAAAATTTTCACAATTGCAGGTCCTGTCATTCTTTACGGCACGGCGGCTTCTGTAATTTATGGGCTGATTTATTATCTGCTGCAAATTTTTTATTTCTGAGCCGGTTTCCGGCTCAATACATATTATATATATTTTTTAAGGAGTGCTTTACATGAAAAAATTATATGTTACCCGTCACGGGCTGACTGCTTTCAATGCTGAGGAGCGTGTCTGTGGTGCAACAGATATTCCCCTGACTGAAACAGGTCTGCATCAGGCGCAGGAAATGGCACAGAAAGCCGCTGCATTCGGCGATATTGAAAGAATACTTGCTTCTCCCATGCTTCGGGCGCAGCAGACAGCACAGGCTGTTGCAGATTTACTCCATCTGCCAATTGAAACTGACAATCGTCTCCGGGAATGGGACTACGGGACATTCGAGGGCAAAAGCCGCCTGACTTCCGGCTTTCCGGAAGCAAAGGCAGAATTCGGCGTGAAAATGCCCGGCGGTGAATCTGTTTTTCAGGTGGTTCACCGTGCTTACAGTCTGATTGAAGAAATCAAAGATACTCCGAAAAATACGATTTTAGTATGTCATGGCGGTGTTGCCCGTGTCATTGACAGCTATTTCTACGATATGACTGTTGATAGATTTATGCATTTCTTTATGGGAAACTGTGAAATCAAAGTCTATGAATTTTAATCACTCTTCTGCCGTTTATGTTCTGCATAAACGGTTTACTTTTTGCATTTTGAGAATAAAATCTGCAATAAACAGAAGAAGAAATGCAATTGCTTTTTTGAAATAAATATGATATTATATTTATAAAGACATAGTTTGTTCATAATCAGAAAAAATTAAGGGGGAATAACTTACTATGCAGAAACCTGAAATCTTAAAAAAATGCCTGAGCTGGCTCACTGCTGCTGCTCTGAGCATGACTGCCATGTCCGGAATTATCGTGAATATTCCGGAAACATCTGCTTTGGCTGCCGAAACAGGTTCACGAATTCGTGTAGATATTAACAAGAACGACGGCAGAAAAGCTTCTTATACCAAAACAGCCAATAACTGGATTGTCGATAATACATATACTTATACAGTCAACGGCATTACCTGTAAACTTTCCAGTGGCGGTTCTGGTTCTGTTGACCTTGTTAATAATAAAACCTTACAGCTTCAAGATGTCGAGAAAACTCCGACATTTACCATGGACGGCGCAAAAATCAAAGATGGTTCTGGCAATCCCAGTCTGAAGCTTGAACTTTCCGGCTTATCAGACGGGACACACTCTATTCAGACCTTTCATGCATGTGCTGACCGGAATGTCACAAACAGTTCTGTTACAGTCAAAATCAACGGAACAACAATTGCAACAGGGGTCAAGTGTCCGACTTCTCCGGCTGACAGCAATGATGCCGGTACAGCTTACGGAACGTTTACAGGCACTTCCGCTACAGTCGAGATTATTGCCGAAGGAAACGGCACATTAAATACACCATGGCTTAATGGCTTTGAAATTGATGGTGCTGACCCTGTCAATTCCATCAGCAGAATTTATCCTGCCGACCAGGAAAAACATTTCGAGAAAGAAAACGGACTTTCCTGGACTGCCGGAAAGAATGCTTCCAGTCATAATGTTTATATCGGCACAGATTTTTCTGCCGTACAGAAAGCAGATACCAATTCTCCGGAATTTAAAGGCAATGTGAAAGAAAGTAAATTTGCAATAGACGATTCTTATTCTTCTATTCCGGTCTATTACTGGAGGGTAGATGAAGTCAACAAAGACGGTTCTGTTGTTCCCGGTGCTGTCTATAGCTTTCAGGTTGCAAGAGTGGCTTTCCCGACTGCTGAAGGCTATGGACGATATGCCAGAGGCGGCAGAGGCGGTTATGTTTACCATGTTACAAACCTGAATGACTCCGGTGAAGGTTCACTTCGTTATGGTGTGGAAACCTTGACAGGTGCAAGAACTATTGTATTTGATGTCGGCGGCATCATTGAGCTAAAATCTAAAATGACAATTCCCGAAGAGGGCGGCGATGTCTATATCGCTGGTCAGACTGCTCCCGGTGACGGAATTACTATTACACAATGGGGATTCGGCATGATTGGCTGTAATGATGTGATTATCCGTGATATTCATGTCCGTCCCGGTGACAGAAATCTCACAGGTGTGAATGAAGTCTCTGATGGTATGGGCATGTCAAGCTGTAATCACTGCATTATCGACCATTGCTCAATTTCGTGGTCTACTGATGAGGGCTTTTCTTCCAGAAGTGCAGCTAATATCACATTCCAGTGGAATCTTATTGCAGAAGCACTCAATAATTCCATTCACTATGATGCCAATGACAGAACTAAAACCGAATGTCATGCCTTTGCTGGTTCTATCAGTGGTTATACAGGTTCATTCCATCATAACTTGCTTGTCAACAATACCGGGCGCAACTGGTCTATGGCTGGCGGTATGGAACAGGACGGTGTCACTTACGGCGGACAGCTTGATATCTCAAATAATGTTGTCTACAACTGGCGTGACCGTACCACTGACGGTGGTGTTCATCGGCTGAATTTTGTCAATAACTATTATAAAGCCGGTGCTGTTTCCAATACCAGTCTGCATGTTGTCTCTATTGACGGCAACGAACTCAGTACAAGTGATATGCAGAAAATGTATGTTTCCGGAAACGTCATGACAGATTCCAAAGGTGGTTATCTCCTCAAGTCTACTGATGATGCATGGGCTGCCGGAAAAGCAAAATCTGGTCAGAAAAATGCTTCTGACAGTGACGTGAGAAGTGATACTCCATTCTTCCCGAATTATATCAACCTGCAATCCGCAGAAGAAGCTTATCAGTCTGTCACCAGTACTTCTTCCGGTGCAGGTGCAAATGCACAGGGCTATGATTATCTTGACAGCCGCTATCTGAAAGAAGTTACAACCGGTACTTATACTTATACCGGCTCGAAAGATGGTCTGAACGGCATTATTGACAGTCAGAATGATGTCGGCGGCTATCCGACAAGTTCCAATTTCAAGGGCGGTACTGCCAAAGCTGATTCTGATGGTGATGGTATGCCTGACGAATGGGAAACGCTCCACGGACTTAACCCAAATGATGCTTCTGATGGTGCAGTTGTCAGCCTGTCCGCTGATGATTATACCAATCTGGAATTATATCTCAACGAACTTGCCGGAGATACTGTTGCATTCAACGGTAATGTCAAGATGATTGATGCATTCTCCAGAATCGAAGCCGAAGATTTTGATGCTCAGGAAGGTATCAGAACACAAGAATGTGCTGATACTGACGGCGGTGAACAAGTTGCTTATGTTGAAAATGGAGATTATCTTCTGTTCAAAAATGTTGACTTTGCTGATGGTGCGAAAAGCTTTACGGCTCGTCTTGCCGGAAATGCTGCCGCTCTGGAACTATATCTTGACAGCCTGAACGGTTCTCCTGTTGGAACACTTTACTTCACTGGTACAGGAAACTGGTCTGACTGGTCAGAGACTTCCTGCAATCTCAGCACCATTACCGGAAAACATAATCTTTATGTAAAATTTACAGGCAGCGAAGGCTATCTCGTCAATCTGAACTGGTTCACCTTTAGTAAAGAAACTCTGCCCCTGAACGGAACATATTTCAAAAATCTGACCGTTCAGGATACAGAAAACGCAGCAGACTGGACATTTACAGAAAATCTTTCTGTTGGTTCTCCGGTATTCGGAGACAGAGAAGTAACCTTTACAGAAGTACCGGAAAGCTTACTCGGTGCGGAACAAATTTTGACTGCCTGCGATTCTAAAAACTATCTGACCGGAACTGCCGGAACACTTGAAGCCGCTGATGATATTACAGTCTCCGTGGCTGTGGATGCCCGTACAGAGAAAACGCCGGAATTCCTTACTGACTGGACAAAGACAGAACTCACAGCAGTAAGTTCCAATGACGTGACATTCGTGATTTATCAGAAAAATTTCAGCAAAGGTGATATGGTAACGCTTGGTGCAAACGGTCAGGCAGCATACTGTGTCAATTATACAGTTTTCCTTACCGAACAGAAAGCCGCTGAACCTGCTGAAACAGAAATCCAAACAGAAGCTCCCGTCTCTGTCATTATATGGGGAGATGCGGACTGTTCCGGAAAAGTGGATATTCTGGACGTTATCACGATAAATAAAGCCATTCTCGGCAAAGAAAAGCTTTCTGACAAAGGCTTGCAGAATGCTGATGTCAACCAGAACGAAAAGCCGGATTCAGCAGATTCGCTGAATGTTATGAAACTCATTGTCGGACTGGTGACAGCAGAAAACTTCCCCCTGAAATAAGCAGACATCATTCCCTAAATACAAGTAAGGCGCACTCCGGAAACGGGGTGCGCCTTGCTTAGTGCAAATCTTATTCGCTTGTACCGTCAAATGTATAAATAAACTTGACACTGCCGTTCATGCCGTCTGCAATACCTGAATAACTCTGGTAATCTTTCGATGCTTCACTCACTGCTTTCAGCCGTTCTGTGAACTCATGCACCTGATTGTGATACAGGTCTGTTATCTTGTCAATTCCCTCTGTCTTAAACTTGTGCATACCGTCATCAAGTTCGCCTGCACCATCTTTCAGCTGTTTTACACCGTCCACAAGTTTCTGACCGCCATCTGAAAGCTGTTTTACACCGGAAGCCAGTTCTTTTCCGCCGTCAGCCAGAGACTTTGCACCATCAGAAACCTGTACAGTTGCATTGTAAAGCGTTTCTGCGCCGGAAGCCAGTTCCGAACCGCCGCCGGACAGCTGACCCAGTCCGCTGTCAAGACTGCCTGCACCATCCGAAAGCTGTAAAATCCCATCATACAGTGTACCACTTCCGGTGACAAGCTGATTCATTCCATCTGTCAGACTTGCCGAACCTGTTTTTAACTGTTTGAGACCATCGTGCAGAGCTGCATTGCCGTCCGAAAGCTGTAAAATGCCATCATACAGCGCATTGCCGCCGCCACACAGTTGAATCATACCATCTGCCAGAACACCTGCGCCATCATTCAGCTGACCCAGTCCGCCGTTTACTGCCTTGTTACCTTCATAAAGCTGTGAAAGACCTGTATAAAGTGTCACACCACCATCAGAAAGAGCTGTCATACCCTCGGTCAGTGTCACAGAACCTGTTTTCAGTTCGTTCAGACCAGAATCCAGAGCCGATGCGCCTCCGGATAATTTTGCAATCCCTTCAGAGAGAGAATTGAGTCCTCCAATCAGTTCACCGCTGCCAGAAGTCAAAGCTGTGACTCCCTCATGTAAAGCAGCTGCACCGGAAGAAACGCTTTCTGCTCCTTCTGCCAGAGATTGGGAAGAATGATATAATTGTTCTGTACCAGAAGCAAGAGCCTTGCTGCCTTCTTCTGTCTGAGCAAGACCGTCTTTCAGAGAAACTGCACCAGTCTGCACCTGTTCCAGACCGCCGGAAAGATTTTCAAGACCAGTATGCAGAGATTCCGCACCGGACTGTAATGCTGTTACACCGTCTTTCAGTGCGCCGCCGTCCTGCATGGAAGCAGAAATTTGTTTCTGTCCGGCAATTGTCTGTTCCAGAGTGCCGATTGCTGCTGCAAGTTCTTCGGACGGTGCAGTGGTATAAGCTGCCTGTAATGCAGCAAGCACTTGTTCATTCGCAGCGATTGTCGTATCAAGAGAAGAACTTGCTGCATCCATACCAGAAGCCACATTCTCCAGACCGCTGGAAACAACAGCCGAACCATCATTCAGCGAATCTGCACCAGATTTTGCCGAGCTGATACCCTCAGCAAGCGTATCTGCACCAGATTTTACAGTACTGATACCAGCGGCAAGGCTGTCTGCTGAAGTATAAATCTGCTGTGCGCCGGAGCTTAAAGCATCCGCACCATTTGCAAGTTCAGAAGAACCGGATTTAAGCTGTTCGCTTCCGGAACTTAGTTTATCAGTTCCCTCTGTCAGAGAAGCTGCACCGGCATTCAGGGCAGACATACCATTTGTGACCTGTGTGAAACCAGATGTAAGAGCATTTGCACCGTCAGCAGCCTGTGCAATACCATCCGTGAGAGACTCTGCACCAGATTTTGCCGAACTAATACCATCTTTCAGCGATTCCGCACCGGGAAGCACCTGACCAAAGCCGGCAGTTACTTTATCAGAACCGTCTTTTACCTGCGCAATGCCGTCAATCAAAGGAGCAGCACCATCTTTCGCAGAATGCAAACCTTCTTTAAGGGATTCCGCACCGGCAGTTACCTGCCCGAAGCCGTCTGTAAGCGCATCAGAGCCATCAGCAGCCTGTGTGATACCATCAGAGAGCTGTTTTGCGCCGTCGCCTGCGGAGCTGATACCGTCTTTCAGGGTCTTTGTACCGGAAGTTACCTGACTGAATCCATCTTTCAGGGCAGAAGAACCAGATTTTGCACTTGTCAAACCGTCAGAAAGTGTTTTTGCACCATCAGAGAGCGTTTTTGCACCATCTGAAAGCTGAACAGAACCGTCACTTAACTGATTTGCACCATCACTTAAAGCATCTGCTCCATCAAGAAGCTTATCAATTCCGTCTGTCAGGTCACCTGAACCGTCAGACAGTGTCTTGATACCGTCATATAATTTTGTTGTGCCGTCACATAAATCATTAGCAGCTTTGTTCAGGTCGTCAATTTTGTCTTTGATTTCATCAAGAGAATCTGTGCTGTCTAAATCCAGTTCGCTGAATATTTCATTGGATACGACTGTAACAGATTCATCCATTGAGAATTGATTCACATCTGCTTCGACAGTGAAACTTTCTGGAATATCAATGTCAATATCTTCCATTTCATCTGTACCGAGGCTTTCAGCGAGTCCGGGAAATGCCATGCCGACGATAATCATTTTTTCGCCGTCAGAAATGACTTTGCCGTTTGTGACTTCGACATTCTGGAAAATATCATTATTCAGGATAGCAGTACTTGCCGCCATGAACGGTACATACATAGTCACATTTTTATCATTGACTTTCTTTGTAATTTTCTGATGATTGACATACTGCCACTCAATCACCAGATGACCGCTTTTCCCCTTGATGTCATCCGGACTGCTGTAAGCAACACCGTCAAGCGTGTAAGTCATTGTGACTGTTACAGGCAGTTCATCTGCACAGTGTCCCTTATAATAAATATCATTTCCGCCGGCTGCCCATGTCATGTCACCGCTGCCGGAATAGCTTTCATCACCTTTGACATTTGTGATGTCAGACAGATTTGAAAAGTCTGCCAAATCGGAAAGCGCACCCGGATTTTTCAGCCAGTCACTGACAATAATATCACGGATACCAGAATTATTATTGCATAATACATAGACTGTTTCGTCCTTGAAAGCATCACCCTCAGCAACAGCTCTTACAGCAGAAGCAGTATCTTCAATGGCTGTTTCTGTTTCAACAGCAGATGTATTAATCACTGCTGTGTTTTTCTTCTGGTTATAAGCATAGAATCCTGTCGCACCTGCGGAAACGGCAATTGCAAGAATGCAGGAAACAACTTTCTGATATGTTTTCATGATAATACGCTCCTTTCATGAGACGAGAATGTAGGATTATTTTTTTCATTTTCCGGCGTAAAGCCTGCACTGGTTTTGCAGATTAATTTATCCAGCAGCATAAACAGTGACGGCAGAACAGTCAGAACAACTACCATAGAGATTAAAGCACCTCTTGACAACAGTGTACACAATGCCGAAATCATACCAATTTCTGATACAAATGATACACCGATTGTTGCTGCAAAAAATCCCATTGCTGACACCATTACCGACTTGATAGAAGTCCGGAGGGCTATGCTGACAGCTTCCGTTTTACTTTTTCCGGCATGACGTTCTGTGCGGTATCTGGTTGTCATCAGAATTGCATAGTCAACAGTTGCGCCCAGCTGAATTGTTCCGATAACAACAGATGCGACAAACGGAAGTGAATCACCCAGATAATAAGCCATGCCCAGATTAATCATAATCGCCAGTTCAATCACAGCTACCAGAATCACGGGTAATGTGACAGAACGGAAAGTTAAGGCAATAATTATAAAGATAACTGCGATTGATAACACGCTGACAGTTGTAAAGTCATGATTTGTAATTTCAATCAGGTCTTTTGTCGCCGGAGCTTCGCCGATTAACATACTGGTTTTATCATATTTCTGTGCAATTGCACTGAGTTGTTCAACCTGTTTGTTGACCTCATCAGAAGCGACTTTATATTCAGAGCCAATCATCATCAGCTGCCAGTCTCCGCTGACAAGCTTTTCTTTCGCACTTTCTGGAATAACCTCCTCCGGAATTGCTGTGCCGACAATAGAATTAAATCCAAGCGTGAATTCCACACCGTCAACCTCTTTCATTTCATTCAGCATTTTGTTGACGGTCTTTGCATCCAGAGAAGAACTTGCAAGCAGCATATGTGTACTGTTCATGCCGTATTCTTCGGAGAGCTTTGCATTTGCTGTCATACTCTGGAGATATGCCGGCATTGTACTGTCAAGGTTATAATACACATCATAATTCTTGTAGCCGAACACCGCCGGAAACAGAATCATCATGCCGAGTGTCAGAAACAATGCAAAGTGCTTGATGATAAATCCGGAAGTTTTATTGAAATCTGGAATGAAATCCTTATGAGAAGTTTTTGCAATCGCCTTATCGAAAATCAGAATCATTGCCGGGAGAACTGTAACACAGGAAATTACGCCGAACACAACACCTTTTGCCATGACAATGCCCATATCCAG
>DJXC01000187.1 GCA_002449575.1 Ruminococcus sp. UBA7014 | reverse complement strand
GTACCGGAAAAAATAACGTCTTCCATCTTACTGCCACGGAGCGTTTTGGTAGACTGTTCCCCCAGCACCCAGCGGACAGAATCGCCGATATTACTTTTTCCGCTTCCGTTCGGACCTACAACAGCAGTCAGACCTTTGTCAAAATTCAGTTTTATCTTATCCGGAAAGGATTTGAATCCCTGTAATTCCAGTGATTTTAAATACATATTGCCCCCTCTGCTGATTTGACTTCATATAAATCTAAATTTTCATCGCCTGTGATTTTTATTTTTATCTGATATGTTTCCTGAAAATAATTCAGATTGGCTTTTTTCTGTCCGGTTGCCTTACTGATGCAGTCCGGACGGACAGCAAACACCTCCGGGACAGGCTGCCCGTTATCCAGTGCATTGACTATCAGAGAATTGATTTTTTGCAGATAAATATGATTTTCGCACAGTTCCCGGAATGCCGGATGGTAATAACCGCCAAGCATTGCATTCTCTACAAATTCGCTTGCATGAAGTCCGCATTTAATCACACGGATACCGGCTTCCTGATATTGCATCATCTGCTGACCGATAAAAGCGACTGCTTCCGCAAACGGAAAAAGTGAATAATATCCGGACTGATAATATTCTGCCAGTTTTGTGCCTTTCAGAACCACAACCGGATAGATTCTGACAGTATCCGGATGCAGGTCACGAATCTGCCAGCCGGTTTCCAGTTCATCCGCCCATGTGCTTTTATATAATCCGAACATCACCTGCAAACCAAGTGAAAAACCATCATGCTGAATCAGTTTTGCTGCCTTTATCACCTGTTCAGCGGTATGCCCTCTGTAGTTGGCTTTTAATACGCTGTTGCTCATGGACTGTGCGCCGAGTTCGATTGCCGTGACATGATATTTTTTTAAGATTTCCAGAATTTTCCTGCTGATACAGTCCGGACGGGTAGAAATCCGGATACCGGAAAATTTATCTGTGCCAATAAATTCCTGTGCAGCTTCCAGTAATTCCAGCATATAGCTTTCCGGAATCGCCGTAAAGCTTCCGCCAAAAAAAGCAATTTCTGTATCTGAAATATCAGGCATTTCGGAAAGTGCCTTTGAACAGATATATCTGACATCTTCTGCATGAGGAAGTTTCTGCTGTGCGGTAATCGTCCGCTGATTGCAGAAAGCACATTGATAGGGACATCCGGCATGTGGAATAAAAATCGAAATATTCTTATGTTTCATAGCCCATAAGTGCAAGAGCTTCCTGTGCCGCCATCTGTTCGGCTTCTTTTTTGCTCTTGCCGATGCCTTTGCCGATGACATTGGAATTCAGGCAGACTTCCACAACAAAAGTTTTGTTATGGTCAGGACCGGATTCTTCAATCAGTTTATAATCAATTTTTTCTTCGGGATTTTTCTGGATAACTTCCTGTAAAGCTGTTTTATAATCCCCAAACAGCATAGAATGCTTTTCCGGGATGCGTTCCGGGATAAAATGCAAAATATGTTTTCTTGCGGCTTCCAGTCCGCCATCAAGGTATACTGCCGCAATCACCGCTTCAAAAGCATCTGCCAGAATGGAAGGGCGTTCCCTGCCACCGGTATGTTCTTCGCCCTTGCCTAACAGCAGATAATTTCCGAGCTTGATTTTCAATGCGAACTTATGCAGAGATTTTTCGCATACCAGAGCCGCACGAATTCTGGTCAGTTCACCTTCCGGCAAATCTGGATGATGTTTAAACAGATACTGCGATACTACAACAGACAGCACACTGTCTCCAAGAAATTCCAGTCTTTCATTACTATGACGCTGTTTTTTCTTTTCATTCGCATAGGAAGAATGAGAAAGTGCTTCATGAATCAGTTCCGGATTTTTGAAATGATAACCAATCGCTTCTTCCAGTTCTGAAAAATTATATTCTGACATAGAAATTATTCGCCTTCTTTCATAGTGTTGAGCAATGCCGTAATCTCAGAAATCATATTTTTATCAACGCATTTTTTCGCCTGCCGGATAGCGTTAAAGAACGCCTTGGCATCAGAACTTCCGTGCGCTTTAATAACCGGATAGGCGATACCAAGCAGGATTGCACCGCCTTCGGATTTATAGTCCATTTGCTCCTGAAATTCTTTCAGGTCACTGAGCATGAGCAGAGCCGCTAATTTTCCGGTAAAGCCGCTGAACCATTTTTTAAGCTTGTCACGGAACATTGCCCCCATGCCCTCATATAGTTTCAGGGTAACATTGCCGGAAAAACCGTCACAGACAACAACATCAATTTCACCGGAGGGAATTTCTCTGGCTTCGATATTTCCACAGAAGTTGACAGGAGCTTTCTGTAATAATTTATAAGCTTCCAGTTCAAGTTCCCGTCCTTTGGTATCTTCTGCGCCGACATTGAGCAGACCAATTCTGGGATTAGGAATTTCTTTGACATACTGCATATAGGCAGACCCCATGACGGCAAACTGTGCAAGCATTTCGGGGCGGCATTCGATATTTGCGCCGGCATCAAGAAGCATTTTTCTGCCTTTATTTGTCGGAAGCATTGGCGCAAGGGCGGCACGCTTTACACCTTTGATACGTTTGGTCAGAAATGTTGCACCTGTAACAAGTCCGCCGGTACTGCCGCCACTGACAAAAGCATCCCCCTTACCGTCACGGAGTGCCTGTAATCCGACAGCAAGAGAAGTATTCTTTCCTTCTTTTATGATAGTCTGCGGCTGGGCATGGATATCAAACACTTCTGGTGTATGAATAATTTCAAAAGCAGAAATATCCAGATTCTGTTCCTGTGCTGATTTTTTAATCTTAGCTTCATCACCAGTCAGGACAATTTCTACATGCAGTTCGTCATGTGCAAGTTTACAGCCTTTCAGAACTTCAGTCGGAGCGTTGTCACCACCGAAAGCATCTACAATAATTTTCATAATTCTTTTACTCCAGATTCTGTAAAAATTCTGTCAGACGGGCAACAGCCTGTTCTGCAATATACTGATAGCGTTCCTGTTTTCCACGAATGCGTTCTTCCGGAGACGGAAGCAGCCCCATATTTGCACCCATTGGCTGAAATTCCGCCGCACCGCCCCGGCTGACATAAGCAGCCAGTGCGCCCGTCATAGTGGTTTCCGGCAGAACAAACGCAGATTTACCCTGTAACTTCCGTGCAAGGCTTCTTCCGGCGATAATGCCGCTGGAAGCAGATTCCATATAGCCTTCCACTCCGGTCATTTGTCCGGCGAAAAACAGGTTTTCCTGATTTCTCACAGAATAATCCGGGTTTAATAATTCCGGACTGTTCAGGAAGAAATTCCGGTGCATTACACCATATCTTAAAAATTCTGCATGTTCCAGACCGGGAATCATGCCGAATACTCGCTTTTGTTCGCCGAATTTCAGATTTGTCTGAAAGCCCAC
>DJXC01000111.1 GCA_002449575.1 Ruminococcus sp. UBA7014 | reverse complement strand
GAGGAAATAAAGGCGCTCCGGCTGAAATATGGGATCACGGCGGCATTTAAGATGGTAGATACCTGTGCGGCAGAATTTGCTTCGGAAACTCCGTATTATTACAGCTGTTTTGATGGAGAAAATGAAGTTTCAGAGGAGTGTGAAAAGAAGAAGATCATGGTGCTTGGCTCCGGTCCTATCCGGATCGGACAGGGAATTGAATTTGATTACTGCTCAGTTCATTGTGTCTGGACACTGAAAGAACTTGGCTATGAGGCTGTTATTTGCAATAATAATCCGGAAACTGTTTCGACTGACTTCGATACCGGAGACAGACTGTATTTCGACCCGCTCACTCCCGAAGATGTGGATAATATTATCGAAACCGAAAAGCCTTACGGCGTTGTGGTACAGTTCGGCGGTCAGACGGCGATTAAATTAACCCGTCACTTAGCCGACAAAGGCGTGAATATCCTCGGCACTTCTGCTGATGATATTGATGCGGCCGAAGACCGGGAACGCTTTGACGAACTCCTTGAACAGTGCAATATTCCCCGTCCGGAAGGCTTTACTGTCATGACAACAAAAGAAGCTGTCA
The DNA here is from genome assembly GCA_002449575.1 of Ruminococcus sp. UBA7014. Lineage (GTDB taxonomy): Bacteria > Bacillota > Clostridia > Oscillospirales > Ruminococcaceae > UBA3855. Next base: position 6,957 of record DJXC01000111.1, on the reverse strand, counting down.
AAGTTGCAGATAAGCTCGGCTATCCGGTTTTATTAAGACCTTCTTATGTACTCGGCGGTCAGAATATGATTATTGCGCATTCTGAACAGGACGTTATTGAATATATGGGAATTATCACTTCTCATATGATTGAAAATCCGGTGCTTATCGACAAATATATGATGGGTACGGAAGTTGAAGTTGATGCTATCTGTGACGGCAAAGATTTTCTGATTCCCGGCATTATGGAACATGTTGAGCGTGCCGGTGTGCATTCCGGTGACTCTATCTCGATTTATCCGGCGCAGAATCTCTCCAGAAAAGTGACAGAAACTATTATAGAATATACTAAAAGACTCGCTCTTGCCCTGCATGTTTCCGGACTGGTCAATATTCAGTATGTTGTCTATCGTGGTGAAGTCTATGTGATTGAAGTAAATCCACGTTCTTCCAGAACAGTTCCCTATATCAGCAAAGTGACCGGAATTCCGATGGTCGATATTGCAACAAAAATCATGTTCGGTGCGACTCTGAAAGAACTTGGATATGAAACAGGTCTGCATCCTGCCGGAGATTATGTTGCTGTCAAAGTTCCGGTATTTAGTTTTGAAAAATTACAGGACGTTGATACCATGTTAGGGCCTGAAATGAAATCGACAGGCGAATGCTTAGGCATTGGCAGAACTTTTGAAGATGCACTTTTAAAGGGTCTGGTTGCTGCCGGATATGACCTCAAAAAAGAGGGCGGCGTGCTGATTTCCGTCCGTGATTCTGAGAAAAAAGAAATGATTCGCATTGCTGAAAAATTTGCAGGCATGGGCTTTGAACTTTATGCAACAAGCGGTACAGCAAGCTATCTTAACCGGAATATGATTGCCACAAATACTGTCAGAAAAATTTCGGAAGGCTCGCCTAATACGATTGATTTACTGGAATCCGGAAAAATTCACTATATGATTTCAACTTCTGCCAAAGGGCGTATGCCAGCCCGTGACAGCGTAAAAATGCGCCGGAAATCTGTTGAACGCTCCATCTGTTCTTTAACTGCCGTTGATACTGCAAATGCCCTCGCAAATGTTCTGCTTTCCGGCAGAAATATGAACGATGTCGAACTTGTTGATATTACAAAAATTTAATCTGGAAAAGAGATATAGGGATTATGGAAAATTTTGTCATTAACAATGGTGTGCTTGAAAAATATAACAGAAACAGCAGCATGATATTTTCTGTTCAGTTAAAAAATAATAATTCAAAATAAAACAAGCCGTTTCTTTGTATTTTTCAAAGAAACGGCTTGTATTTTTACAAAAAGTAACCGGATACTGTTTCATTCAGGATATTCTTTTACTCCGGTTTCTGTAAATTCTACAATTCTGTCACAGATTTCCAATGCGGCAGGACGGTGTGTTACAATCACAACAGTTTTATCTGTCATTTGTCGCAGATTTTCCAGAAGCTGCTTTTCTGTTTTCTCATCAAGTGCCGAAGTCGCTTCATCCAGCAACAGGATAGGACTGTCCGAAAAAATGGCTCTTGCTATGGCAATACGCTGCATCTGCCCTTCAGAAAGCCCTGTTCCACGTTCGCCGAGAAGAGTGTCAATGCCATTTTCCAGTTCACTGACAAATTCTTCTGCACAAGCTACTTTCAGTGCGTTTTCAATTTTTTCACGATTCTGCATTTCGGATTTATCCGCAAACGAAACAATTTCCCGAATCGTTCCGCTCATGAGCTGATTGCCTTGTGGAACGTAGGCAAAAAGTCTGCGCCATTGTGATGTGATAGGATGCTGCCCCTCAGAATCAGCCAGATAGCGTTCACCAGCGTCCAGCTGATAAAGATTCATAAGCAATTTTAGGGCAGTTGATTTTCCACACCCACTATGACCCATGAAAGCAACATATTCTCCTTTTTTGATTTCAATGCTGATATTTTTCAAAACGACAGGCATATCTTTTTTAGAAAGCATCTGAACATTGTCTACTGCTGGAAAATATGTAAACTGTACATTTTTCAGACCAATGGCGTGTAAATTATTTTGATAAAAACAAGTCACTGTTGTCATATCCGCCGGAGACAGTTCACTGTCATTTTTAAATTGTTCCACTTCCATGAGACGTTCTGTGCTGGCTGTCATTGCGTAGAATTTCGGCAGATAACCCGTAATATTGGCAAACGGTGACTGAATCTGCGAAATGAGCTGGGTTACTGCTGTCAATGTACCGTAACTGATGGTTTGTGTCAAAATGCCATAGCCACAGCAAATCACACCAAGCAGGTACATTCCCTGCATTCCGGTCTGAAATCCTATGTTGCAAAGATTGGAAAAGTGATTTTTTCGCATACGGGCGGTTTTGTGTTCCTGCATTTGGACAGCAGCCTCTTTTTCTGTCGGGTCTTCTGCTGCAAATGAGCGAATCATCATCATGCTGCTGAGCCGTTCTTGCAGAAAAATCCTTAGTTTTCCGTCTCTTTCCTGAATCTGTTTGTGCAGACGTTTGAGTGTTTTCCGGAAAGCATAGGTAAAGACCAGCAGCACAATTCCGGCAGGAATCAAAAAAGTAGTAAAATCCGGCTGCAAGGCAATCAGCATGATTGCTGCACTGATAAGTTTTACAAGCATTTCTGAAATACCGGGCATGATTTCTGTAAAATAATTTGCTACTACCATACAGTCATTTGTTAAACGATTGTTCCATTCTCCGGAATGTACAGCACTTACAGAAGCATAGTCCTTGTGCAGAATATTGTGCAGAAGACGTGATTTAAAGGTATTTTCCAGTGAAGAACGTGACTGTTCCTCCAGATACCGGATTGCTGCACGAAGCAGCACCTGTCCGAAGACAAGCAGTGCTGTCCAGACACAGTTCTGCCAAAATCCGGAACGGTTTCCGTCAACAGCACTGTCTACAATATTCCGCAGCATCAGTGCATACAATACGCCAGAACCGCCGTACAATGCTTGTACAAAGATAAGTAAAGCAACATAGAATTTCTTTTTCCCCGTGACATGCCAGAGCCATTTTAAAGCGTTAGTTTTCATGTTTCAGCCTGCTCAATCTGTTTTTTAACTTTTGCCAGCATATCCGCACAGGAGAAAAATTAACCCACAGCCAACTGTACAGACGATAGCCATAATTATTAACAGTTCGTTTTTTTCCGTTATGAACATAGCTTACCATGATACCTATAATGTCACTGTCCCTGATGCCATATTCTTTGTTAATGCAATTATCACCGAGAATCACATAATCGTCTTTGCGTACCTGAATAATACGATGCAAGACATAGCTTGAAGGCGGACGACGGTACAGTACGACATCATATTTTTGGCATCGTTCTGTCCCTTTTTGGCGCACAGTAAATAAATCACGTCCTTGTTTCAAAAGTGGCAGCATACTTATCCCAACATTGCTATAGGTCATTTCGCCGTGTTGTTCCAGATATTCTTCGTAGGTAATTTTATTCATCAATCGCTCCGATGGTCTTAAGCTGTTCGATTATTTTGCGCACATCCCGTCTGGCGACTTCATTGGAAACTTCCCAGTTCTGCTGTATTTTTGCGACAATTTCATCTTCGGTTGTTTCCTGTTCCAGACATTTGATAATAAAACCGGCAGTCGGGTTGCTGCGAACCAGACCAGAAAATCTGGCTGTACCGGTAGAAACCAGAAGCGTTTCTTCACCATCATTATGAGCGATAAATCCATTGTTGATTTTCATACCAATCATCCTTTCATTTTGTAACGGACGGTTTATGCTATTATTTTTCAGTTATTGCTGATATATTTTTATTTTATCACAAATAATTCTGACTGTCAATAAGAAAAATATTTTTCTTATGAGATAGCATACAAGCGTACATGTTCAGAAAAGCTGTTAAAATTGTAATATGTGATAGGTTTCCGGTTTTTTCACGATGCATCTTGCAAGATAGTTCTTGATATGCTATAATAGTAAAGTACATCAATATTTTTTTAGTAGTAAAATAAGTAGTAATTATGTTGTCTCTACTCCCTGTTCTACTACTAACGATGTCCGCAATATGCAAAAATATGCCGGAATCGTCCCGTTTCGGTACATGTGCCAATCTTGATATATTACGGGGTTTTATCGTCTTGCAGAAAGGAAAAAAGCGACTATGCGTATTATGTTTGTGTGCCATGGCAATATTTGCCGTTCACCAATGGCGGAGTTTGTCATGAAGAAGCTTGTACAGGAACACGGACTGGAAAATAAGATTCAGATTTCCTCCAGTGCCGTCAGTACAGAGGAAATTGGAAATCCAGTCTATCCCCCGGCAAGAAGAGAACTTGCCCGGCACGGTATTTCCTGCGAAGGAAAACAGGCTGTACAACTGAAAAAAGCAGATTATGAAAAATATGATTTATTTCTGCTGATGGACAATTCCAATTTATTTTATATTTGCCGGATTTTTCCGGATGACCCGGAACAGAAAATTTATAAACTGCTGGAATATGCCGGCGGTTCGGGAGATGTTGCTGACCCATGGTATACCGGAGATTTTGAAAAAGCTTATCAGGATATTTATCATGGCTGTACTGCCGCACTTGATAAAATACAGGAGGAATATTTTTCATGAGTAAAGAAGTCAGACGTGGTTTTGTGCCGACAGACGAACGGGATTTCAATTCCGGCAATCTGGAAAAATTAAGAAAAGCTTCAGAAGAAGTTTATTTTCTGCTGAATCATGGCTATCCGGTAAAGTCAGTGACAACTTTTATCGGCAATCATTATCTGCTGTCAGAACGACAGAGAATGGCACTGGCAAGAACAGTTTCGGCAGAAGAAAAAATTCAGCTCCGGAAGCAGAAAGAATTGTCTGATGCAGATTTAGCCGGAGAAACATTGTATATTGACGGGTTTAATACTGTCATTACGCTGGAGATTGCCTTTTCGGATTCAATGCTGTTTGCATGTATGGACGGTACAATCCGGGATTTGGCAGGACTGCGGGGAACTTACCGCCTTGTTGATAAGACAGATACGGCAATACAGGCAATTTCTGAAACGCTGACAGAGCTGAAAATTAAAAAAGCTGTTTTTTATCTGGATGCGCCTGTCTCCAATTCCGGCAGACTGAAAGCCCGTATTGCTGAAATTTTGGAATCTGCGCCATTTGAAACGGAAATTCTGGTAGAAAATGCTGTGGATTATCTTCTGAAACAGAAAAGTCCGGTTGTCACAGCAGATGCAATTATTCTGGATGAATGCAAAAACTGGTATAATCTTACCAGAAAGGTGATTGACACGCATATCGGCAGATATGCTTATCTTTGTCTGCATGAAAAAACACCCTGAAAAGGGTGTTTTTATATTTTCATATTGGCTTTGTGTGACTGAATTATCATGCGGATAGCATTATAAAGATTTGGTTTGAGTTGTTCCAGACTGCAAGGTTCCTGATACAGAATCGCTGAATAACATGCTCCGGAGACAAGTTCCACAATCAGAAACAGCATCACTTCCGGTTCTTTGAAATGATAGGGAGAATCTTCCAGCATTTTCCGGTAAATATCTGAAAAGTTCAGTTCACTGTCACGCAGTGGTGTTGTCAGAGCTGTTTTGAATACTCCCCAGCTCAGATTTTTAGAGATAAATGTCAGCAATGCCTGATTTTCATTCAGCTGATTGATAATATTATCAATAATATAAATCATTTTGTCTTCAAATGTAAATTCTGACAGTTTGTTTTCTTTCCGGAGTTCCTGTACTGCTGTCCGGAACAGCTGACCGGATTTGTGACAAATCAGCCTGTTGCGGATGTCATACTTGTCTTTGAAATACAGATAAAATGTTCCCTTTGCTACTCCGGCATGACAGACAATATCTGAAATAGAAGTTTTTGAGAAGCCCTTTGTTGTAAAAATTTCAAAGGCAGTATTGAGAAGAGAAGTTTCTTTCATCTGTTTGTTTGCTTCCAGTTTGCCCATAATATGCAACCGCCTTTCCGGATTTGGTAATATCTCACAAAAACATCATGAATCTAGTATTATTATACAGTAAAATTTATCATTTGTCAAGAATGAAAAATGACCAAAAGTCATAAATTCAGTCATGCGGATTTGTGCAGGTATACAAAATAATGACCGTCGGTCATATTTTTTCAAAAAAACTATTGACTAACGGTCATTTTTGGAATATAATAAATGCAGTGAAGCAAATATATTACAAGAAAGGATGATGCTGTATGTTAAAGCTTGGACAGCAGATTGTCAAACATAAAGTGCTGATTCTGATAATCAGTGTGCTGCTGATGATTCCATGTGCTATCGGTTATCTGAACACAAGAGTCAATTATGACCTGCTTTCCTATCTGCCCGGTGAAATTGATACGATGATTGGACAGAAGATTCTGAAAGATGAATTCGGCAAAGGCGGCTTCTCCTTCGTGATTGTCGAAGGAATGCCGGATAAAGATGTCGAAAAAGTCAAGGAAAAAATCGAGGGTGTTGACCATGTGGCGCAGGTACTGTGGTATGATTCTCTTGCAGATATTTCCGTCCCGAAAGAGATTCTTCCGGAAAAATATTATGATTTCTTTAATTCTGAAAATTCTACCCTGATGATAGTTTTCTTTGATGATACTACTTCCGCAGATGGTACACTCGCCGCTGTGGATGAGATGCGAGAAATTACTTCAGAACAGTGTTTCATCAGCGGCATGTCCGCAGTCACAACAGATATGAAACATCTCTCCGAAAGTGAAACTATCATGTATGCTGTTGTTGCTGTCATCCTGACATGTATTGTACTGGCACTGACAATGGATACCTTCCTGATTCCGCTGTTCTTTATGCTGAGTATCGGACTGGCAATTGTATGGAATCTGGGGTCTAATTTCTTCTTCGGACAGATTTCGTTCATGACACAGGCTCTGGCACTGGTCTTGCAGTTAGGTGTTACAATGGACTATTCTATTTTCCTGTGGCACAGCTACAAGGAACAGCAGACCCG
>DJXC01000176.1:7572-18080 GCA_002449575.1 Ruminococcus sp. UBA7014 | reverse complement strand
TTCCTTGCTAACTTTTGTTGAAATTATTCAGCCTGAGGGGCTTCAACGGGACATGTAGCAGCACATGCACCACAGTCAAGACAGACTTCTGCATTAATTTCGTACTTGGTATCACCAGCGGAAATAGCGTTTACAGGACATTCTTCTGCACATGCGCCGCAGCTGATGCAAGCATCACTAATCTGATATGCCATACTTCACACACCTCCTGTTACTAGAATCAAGATAGAAATCCTGTTAGTAATATTCTAGCACATTTCAAGAAAAAAAGCAAGTGTTTTTTTAAATATTTTTGCAGTATTTTTTTGTATTTTTATATCAGATTTGCTTATTTTTCTGAATTAATTAAATATATAAACTAATATAATAAAATCTATGAATTTTATCTTATTGTGCATATCGCATAGTGAATCTTTCAATTTTTTGTATAAAATATTTGAAAAATGCTTGACAGATAGCAGTATTTTCTGTTATAATAAAATTATGTATGAATAGTTTGTTTCCGGTTTGTTCTGGAAATAAGCAACTGACTGCTGCATCAGTCAGCAGTAAAGAAGGGTGGAATTATTCTGAAAAGCAAGAAGATGTATTTGCTGAGTGCATTTCTGGTGACGGCATTGTTCTCGAATGCGGCACTTCCGGCATTTGCGGAAAAAGAGCCGCAAAGAACCAGAAAAGATACTTCTGATGTTGTCCTGACAGATGCCGAACCTCCGCTGTATATAGAACAGGTTACTTACAGTGATTATTATGATACTTACAGCGGTGAAGCCAGACCGGCACAGGAAATTTTAGTGCAGGGCAATGCTTACAAGGCTTTTGACGGCGGAAGCGAACCAGACGGAATTTCTGTCGGCAGTTACGGGAGCGAGTATCATCAGGAAAACCGGGATAATATTCTGATATGGAATGCACCGGACGGCAGTATCAGCTATGAAATCGATGTGCCGGAAACTGGAATTTATTGTCTTGATTTTTCTTACATGCCGATTCCGTCAAATATGGCAAATATTGAGTTTGGCATTCTGCTTGACGGCGAATCGCCGTATGATACGGCAAGCCGTGCCACGCTGAACAAGGTTTATGTCAACAGCGAAGAAATCAAGCTGGACTCGAAAGGAAATCAGGTACGTCCGACACAGATTCAGACAGGCATGTGGATGGAAACACCACTTCCGGATGTAGACGGCTTGTTCAATGAACCGTTGATTTTTTATCTGGAACAGGGAACGCATGAACTGGAATTTGATATTACAAAAGGCTATTTTGCACTGGAATATTTCAAATTTTATCAGCCGGAAAGTCTTCCGGACTATACGGCTTATCAAAGCAGTGTGAATACTGGTGTCACGAAAGAAAGCACACCTTCCACACTGCTGAGAATCGAAGGTGAAGAAGCAGCATATAAAAGTGATTCTACATTGTATCCGACTTCTGACAACTCAAATTATTTAGCATCGCCGTCAAATCCATCAAAGACGGTTTATAATACGATTGGTTCAGGCAACTGGAATCAGGCAATGCAGACAATCACATGGGAAGTAGACGGCAGTCAGATTCAGGACGGATGGTATAAACTGGGCATTAAAGCACGTCAAAACGAAATGCGTGGATTCTATTCCAATCGCAGAATCTATATTGATGATAAAGTCATTTGTCAGGAAATGAATCAGGTCAGATTCTATTATGATACAGAATGGCAGGTTGTTTCTCCGAAAAATGCAAATGGCGAAGATTTATATATTTATCTCAAAGGCGGAGAAAATCATACGATTAAGATGGAAGTGATTCCCGGAGAAATCGGTGAATCTATGAGAGTACTGGATGCCGCTGTTCTGGACATTAACGCTTATTACAGAAAAATTCTGATGATTACCGGACCTTCTCCGGACAAGTATACAGATTACTATGTACATGAACGAATTCCGGAACTGCTGGGAGAATTCCAGAGACTGTCCAATGACCTGAAAGAGATTCAGAATCATATTGAAACTATGGCAGGTTCAGAGGGTTCAGAAGCAGCTTCTTTGGAACGCATGTATCTGGTACTTGACAACTGCGTGGAAACGCCACTGAAAATTCCGGATTATCTGTCACAGATTAAAGATAACATTACTGCATTGTCGGCTTGGATGTTCGACTACAGAGGACAGCCGCTTGAAGTAGATTATCTGGAACTTGCTTCTGCTGACCAGGAATTCAGTTCTGTCAAGAAAAATGCATTCAAAGCCATGAGTTTCAGCTGGAAGAGATTTTACAGTTCTTTCTTTGAAGACTATACAAATCTTTCTGATGATGCCGGAGAAGAAGCAATTAATGTCTGGGTAAGCCTGGGACGTGACCAGGCAATGGTTGTAAAATCTCTGGTAGAATCTGAATTTGCCGAACAGTATGATACACCAATTGCGGTGAATCTGGTAGTCGGCGGTGTAGTGGAAGCAACACTCGCCGGGAAAGGTCCAGATGTGGCATTATTCCTTGGCGGCGAATTTCCGGTCAATCTGGCGGCAAGAGGTCTGCTGGTAGACTTAAAGAACGAATTTTCTGATTTTGATGATGTCACACAAAGATTTCAAGAGAATGCAACAGTCCCCTATTGTTATGAAAACGGCTGTTATGGTCTGCCGTTAAGCCAGAGCTGGGCAATGATGTTTTATCGCAAAGACATTCTTTCTGAAATGGGCTATACCGCACCACCGTCCACATGGGATGAGATTATCGACATGCTTCCGGGCTTACAGAGAAATTATATGTATGTCGGGCTTGTATTGCCGGTTATTTCCGGTACAAATGCGACAATTTCCGCTGCTACGGAATCCGGGCATACCTTTGCAATGTACATGTTGCAGAACGGTCTGAATTATTACAATGCAGACCAGACAAAAACAAACTTTGATGATATTATTGCTGTCAAGGCATTTGAAAAATGGACAGACATGTATACCAAATACGGCTTTGAACAGTCTTATGACGGCTTTTCCAGATTCCGGACAGGTGAATATCCAATTGTCATTTCTGATTACAGTTTCTATAACCAGTTGTCTGTTGCCTCTCCGGAAATCAAAGGATTATGGGACTTCACACAAGTTCCCGGCACTTTGCAGGAAGACGGCACAGTCTCTCATGCTGTCAATTCGACCTCTTCCGGTGCAGTTATCTTTAACAAGTGCAAAGATATTCAGGGTGCATGGGACTTTCTGAAATGGTTCAGTTCAACGGAAGTACAGGTTGCATACGGCACGCAGATAGAAGGACTGCTTGGACAGCTCGGACGATATACCACTGCCAATACAGAAGCACTTCAGCAGCTTGCATGGTCAAAAGCCGAACAGGAAACTTTGCTGAACGCACAGAGCGAATTGCAGGAAATTCCGATTATTCCGGCTTCCTATGCCGTAACCAGAAATATTATGAACGCATTCCGTGAAACAGTCAATAACAATGAAAATCCCCGTGACACGCTGCTGTGGTATAACCGTGACATCAATACGGAAATTACCCGTAAACGTGAAAATCTCGGACTTTCTACGGCTTCTGACTAATTTTGAAAGCAAGGAGGAAACGGATTTGGAATCTAATCAAAAGACTCTGAAACATTCCGAAATCGGCAAGCGCAGCAAACAGGAAGAACGCCGGCTGTTATGGCTGCAAATCAAGCAGAACAAAGAATGTTATTTCATGATGCTGCCTTTTATGCTGGTATTTTTCATCTTTACGATAGTACCGGTTGTCATGTCGCTTCCGATGGGATTTACAGATTTTGATATGGTACAGTTGCCGAAGTTTATCGGCTTGTCAAATTACACCACACTGTTTCTGAATGACAGTATCTTCATTCAGTCTATCAGGGTCACGTTAGTATTTGCCCTGTTTACAGGTCCATTAAGCTATGTATTATGTTTTTTGCTGGCATGGCTGATTAATGAACTGCATCCAAAGCTGAAAACGATTTTCACGCTGATATTTTATGCGCCTTCTATGGCAAATGTTTATACAGTATGGCAGTTGATTTTTTCTGGCGACTCTTACGGATATTTAAATTCTGTATTATTGAATTTAGGACTTGTGACAGCTCCGGTGCAGTGGCTGACAGACAGTTCCTATGTTCTGGGCGTTGTGATTGTGGTACAGTTATGGATTTCTCTGGGGGCAGGATTTCTGGCACTCCGAGCCGGATTCCAGAACATTGACCGTTCACAATACGAAGCCGGTGCGATTGAAGGCATCAAGAACAGATGGCAGGAATTAATTTATATTACAATTCCGTCAATGGGACCTCAGCTCATGTTTGCAGCAGTCATGCAGATTGTCAGCTCATTTACAGCCGGAACAGTTTCACAGAGTCTGGTCGGCTTTCCGAGTACGGATTATAAAGCCCATACGATTATGACACATGCCTATGACTATGGCTGGGTACGTTATGAAATGGGTTATGCATCTGCAATCTGTATGGTATTATTTATTGCAATGCTTGTCTGCAACAAGCTCATCAGCAAACTGCTGAGTAACTTTATGGACTAAGGAGGGGGACTTTTCTTTATGGCAGCAGTAAATATTCAGGAAAAGAAAAAAGAAGTAAAAGTACCCAAGAAATATCAGGCAGGCAGCATTGAAAAATCAAAAGGAACGAACAAGCAGGCAGGAAAGAAAATCGGCGGAACAGTCGGCATTTTCGTTTTTCTGACAGTACTGGGGTTATTCATGGCACTGCCGATTTATCTGGCGATTATCATGAGTATCAAGCCGGTGCATGAACTGTTTGTCTTTCCGCCGAAATTATATGTCATTGACCCGACACTTGATAATTTCCGGGATATGTTCCAGACTTTGTCTGACATGTGGGTACCATTTTCGAGATATGTTTTTAACAGTGTATTTGTTACGATATGTGTGACGGTCGCACAGTGTGTATTTGCTTCCATGGCGGCATTTGTACTGGCGAAATGCAGAATTCCGGGCAATCATTTTATGAATAAATTAATCGTTACTTCTCTGTTATACCAGAGTAATGTTATTTATATCATGCAGTATATTGTCATGGCAAGGCTGGGGATGATTAACACTTACTGGGCATTGATTCTGCCGTCAGTTGCCTCTCCGATGTGTTTGTTCCTGATGCGGCAGTCCATGACAACCGTACCGGATGCCATGATTGAAGCTGCAAAAGTAGACGGTGCGAATATGTTCACTATCTGCTGGCGGATTGTCATGCCGAACCAGAAACCGGCACTGATGACCATGATTATTTTCGCATTTCAGGCAGCATGGAACATTCAGGGCGGAACACTGGTTTATAAAGAATCACTTAAGACATTGCCGACTGTCGTACAGCAGGCAGCAAGTTCCGGACTGGCAAGAGCAGGTGTGGCAATGGCAGCAGCCGTTTTCATGTTAGTACCACCGATTGTGATTTTTATGCTGGCACAGAAGAATGTTATTGAAACAATGGCACATTCCGGCATCAAGGACTGAGGAGGGAGATTATGCGCAAAAAATTCAGAAAGATGGCAGTCTCTGTACTTGCCGGACTGCTGGCATCCTCTTCCCTGCTGGGCATGGCAGTTCATGCCGAAGAGCATTATGATGTCTATAACTATGACAGATGGGAAGAAGCGATTCCGTCACAGGCAGGTTATCTTGCAACCCGTTCTGTCAGCGGTCAGGATTTGGGAATCGGCGATTTTTCTGAGCCGAGTGATATTTTCAGAGATGCTTATAACCAGTTTTTCATTGCAGATTCTAAAAATAACCGGATTGTTGTCACCAATTCTGACTTAACAGAATCTTTGCTGATTATGGAAGAATTTACAAGAAAAGATGGCAGCAAGACAACGCTGAAACAGCCGGAAGGCATCTACGTTGCACCCGAAACGGATTTAGTCTATATTGCAGATTATGGCAATTCACGGGTTCTGGTATGTGACTATGACTGTAATGTAGAGATGGAAATCACCAAGCCGCAGTCAGATTTATTTTCACAGGAACTGACATTTATGCCGCAGAGGGTGATTGCTGATAAAGCCGGAAATATCTATATTGTACTGGGCAATATTACAACAGGTGCGGCGATGTTCAGCAGTGAAGGCGAATTTCAGGGATATTACGGCGCAAATACAGTAGAAGCAACTTCTGCTGTCATTGCAAATTATTTCTGGAAGCTGATTTCAACAGATGAAATGCGTTCGAGGACTTCCAGAACAGTGCCGTCTGGTATTACAAGTTTTGATTTGGATGATGAAGGTTTTATTTACACCTGTACACAGTCCACTTCCCAGAAAAAAGATACTGTAAAGAAGCTGAATCCGGCAGGGGCAAACCTGTTTGCAGGTCTGGAAACTTCATGGGGCGACATGGAATCCGTCTATGACAGTAATACAAACAAGAATTATCAGTCTATGATTTGTGATATTGAAATCTCTGATGACGGAAATATCAACTGTCTGGACTTAACCTCCGGACGTATTTTCCAGTATGACAAAGAAGGAAATCTGCTGTTTATCTTCGGCAGTTCGTCCGAACAGTTGGGCGGTTTTACAGAAGTTACCGCTGTGGAATCTATTGGCAATAATGTTCTGGTGCTGGATACCAGAAAAAATACAGTCACCATCTTTGAAGAAACAGATTTCGGAAGAATTGTTCACGAAGCAACTGTTCTGTACAATGATGGTTATTATGAAGAAGCACTTGACCCGTGGTATCAGGTATTGCAGTATGACGGCAACTATTGCCGGGCATTTCTGGGAATTTCAGCAGCTTTGTTAGTAAAGGGCGACTATGCCGGTTCTATGAAATATGCCAAACTTGCGGACTCCCCTTATCGCTATAACAGAGCGTTCGAGGGCTACCGGACAGAATGGCTGACAGAACATATCAAGGGTGTCACAATCGTTGTCATTTTATGCATCATTGCGATTATCGCTCTTAGAATTTATCTGAAAAAGCATTACAAGCCAAATCTGGAATATGACATTACACGCACAGATGAAAGAAAACGTCAGGAGGAGGGTGAATAAGCGTTATGATGGATTTAACCAACAAGCAATGGGTCAAACATGCAGTGACGCACCCGATGGAAGGTTTCGAGGACATGCGCTGGAAGAAAGCCGGGTCTATGAAATATTCTGTGATTATTATCCTGCTGTGGTTCGTTGCCTCGATTTTCTATAGCAGATTATACGGCTTTCAGTTCTATGTCGAATCCGATAAAATGTTCAATATTATTCCCTATATTGTCCAGACGATTATTTTATTCTGTACATGGGTAGTTGGCAACTGGTCAATCTGTACGCTGCTGGAAGGCGAAGGCACAATGAAGAATATCTTTATTTACAGTGCCTATGCGATGATTCCTTATGTGGCAAGCATTTATATTGAAGTGTTTCTTTCTCACTTTCTGATTCGTGATGAGGCTGTTTTCATTGATGCTGTGCATATTATCGGCTTGCTGTGGACAGGAGTGCTGTTATTTTCGGCAATTAAGTCTGTACATCAGTATTCCTTTCTGAAAACAATCGGTGCAATTCTGCTGACAGTCTGCGCCATGCTGATTATGCTGTTTCTGCTGGTATTGCTGTTGTCGCTGTTCCAGCAGGTGTATGTCTTTGCATATTCGATTTATACCGAAATTGCATACCGTCTGAAAGTGTAGGTGAAAAGAATCATGAAATTATTGAAATTAAAAAATATTCTGGCTTGCCTGCTTTCTATGGCTTTGATTTGTTCTGCCGGTTCAGCAGTAGTATCCGCTGAAGATGCAGAAATCCCGGCAGAAGATGCTGCCGCAGCAGAAGAAATTGTTTCCGAAGAAGATGCAGCACTTTCAGAAGAAACCATCTCTGTCGAAGAGGAAGAAGAAGAATTCGACTGCACACCGGATGAGGTCAGAACCTATCTGAAATCACTCGGCGAAACAGACGGCTATGAAGTCTATCTCCGTGAAGAAGATTATAAAGATAAAATTGAAGCAGATTTAAAGAAAAAATATACTGATGAAGATACCCTGAAAGATGCTGTTAAAGATACAGAAAAACATCTGAAACATGCAGAACTTGCACTGATTGATACTGTAACCGGAAAAATGGCAGCTGAACTCGAAGAAATTGCACATGATAAAGAACAATATATTTATTACAGTGAAGCCGGAAATTATCTTGTCGTTCTGGATGCTGACCAGAAAAGTGTAATAAAAATCCGCTACAGAGTTTCCACACTGGACAGTGAATATTTATTTCTGACAAAAGATGAAAACACACTGGAACTTTACAGTACGGATTATAAATCTGTCCGTGCAGAAATGCAGAATGTCTGGAGTGCCGGAGAAACAACACTTTATCAGAATGAAGACAAGACACGCTGGGCAGTGCTGGACGGCAATAAAACACAGGTTCGTGTGTGTGTCAAGACAGTGGCAGAAAATGACAATCTGATGATGTATTTTGATGAAGATACTGGTCTGATTGGTCTGGAAAACAAGAAAAACGGCTATACATGGTGGTCATCACCACCAACAGCAAACCGTGATGCAACAGCAACACCACTTGTTGTAACTGATTTACAGTCTTCTGTTGTGCTGACTTACGGAGACAGCAACAGCCGTGGAACAACAAACCTCCGCTCCCGTAATGCGGCTGAACTGGATTTTAAAGAAACTGATAAGGGCATTACGATTAATTATGAATTTGAAAAATGTGGCATTACGATTCCAGTTGCTTATGAACTGGAAGAAGATTATATGTCTGTTACTGTTAAGTGTGCTGATATTAAAGAAACTATGACAGAAAAAGGACTGGTTGCCACACAACTGACACTGCTGGGCGCACTTGGCGCAGGCGAAGGCGAAGAAAACGGCTATTTTGTCATTCCGGACGGATGCGGTTCTCTGATTCGGTTCAATAACGGAAAAGAAACGACAAAGAGCTATTCTCAAAGAGTATACGGCCGTGATATTACTAATGTCCCGACAACAAAACCGGCTGTAACAGAAGAAATTCTGATGCCTGTTTATGGCATTGTCAAGAAAGATAATGCAATGGCTGTTATCATTGAAGAAGGTGACGGCAATGTTGCCTTGAATGCAAGTGTCAGCGGACAGTCTCTGAGCAGTTTCAATACCTGTAATTTTACGTTTCAGCTGCGTGGTTCAGATACTTACACCATGTCCGGAGACTATGGCAATCTGACTGTATTTGAAGACGGTGGCATCAAGACAGATACGATTAAGCTAAGATATTATCCGATTGCAGATAAAAATGCAAGTTATTCCAACATTGCAGAAGTTTACCGGAATTATCTTCTGAATGATGGTGGCGTTGTTAAAAAAGCAGAAGCAGATTCCACCCAGCTTTATCTTGACTTATATGGGGGTACAATGAAATCCCGTTCTGTACTGGGTATTCCGGTGACAATGAAAACTTCTATGACAAGCTATTCCGAAGCAGAACAAATTATTGCAGAACTCTCCGGACTCGGTGTAGCAGATATGGCAATTATCTATAATAACTGGACAAATGACGGTATTTCCGGAAAAGTAGACTATCAGTCGAAGCCATCCGGAACACTGGGCGGTGCAGCAGCTTTCAACAAGCTTGTAAAATATCTGGACGAAAAAAATTATGATTTTTATCCGTCTGTAAATAATAAGACATTTGATTCCGGAAATGGTTATTATACTTTCCGTGATACGACTATCCGGATTTCAAATTCCTATTCCCGTCAGATGACCTATAATCTTTCTTATGGGGTACAGAATACAAATGTCAAGACAAAATCTCTGCTTTCTCCGGGGGTATTTACAGACCTGTATCAGAAGCTTGCAAACAATTATTCCAAGCGCAAGCTGAACGGGGTTTCTCTGGGAGAAATGACTTCTACCATCTGGGGCGATTATGGAAAGCAGAATATGTCCCGTGATGATACTGTCACAGCGTTACAGACTTCTTACCAGAGCATACAGGATTCCGGACTTTCACTGCTGGCAGATACCTGTGCAGCCTATGCTTTTCCATATGCTGACAAGATTTCGGATGTGCCTCTTCATGCAAGCGGTTTTGATGTCTTTGATGAAGAAATTCCGTTTTATCAGCTTGTCATGCATGGAATCATTCCCTATTCAAGCACAGCAATCAATGCAAGTGCAGACAGTACTGCCTCTTTCCTGACTGCCGTTGCAACAGGCTGTAACCCGGCATATGACATGATTTATGCAGAAGCAAATGACCTGAAAGACACACTTCTGGACAGCTATTATTATTCAAACTATGCTTTCTGGACAGACACAGCTGCACAGGAATACAAGCTTGCCGCAGAAATTCTCTCAAAAGTCAGTGACAAAGTTATGACTGACTATGTTCGTGATGGTGATATTTCTGTGACAACTTACGAAGACGGTACACAGGTGACTGTTGATTATGCAGAAAAATCCATTACAGCGAACGGCGTTGTCTATAAACTGGCGAATGCCGAGAAAGGAGCGTGAGCCGACAAATGGCAAATGAAAAAAAGCAAATCAA
>DJXC01000176.1:0-7441 GCA_002449575.1 Ruminococcus sp. UBA7014 | reverse complement strand
TGATTGGCACGCTGATATGGTTTCTGTATCCGCTGGCGAATTCCCTGATGTATTCCTTTATGGATGTACGCCCGGAAAAAGGCGGTATGCAGGGAAAATGGGTCGGACTGGATAATTATATCTATGTATTCACAGGTGATGCAAACTATAGTAAATATCTGGTGAGTGTTCTGGTAGAAACTCTTTGGAAAACACCGCTGATTATTATCTTTTCGCTGTTTATTGCAGTGATACTGAATCAGAAGTTTAAGGGAAGAGCCTTTGCAAGAGCAGTATTCTTTCTGCCGGTTATCATAGCGACAGGGCCTGTTTATAGCATTATCAACGGCAATATTTCAAGCAGCGGTGCAAGCAGTGCCGGACAGTTTTCCACAATGTTTTCGACTGACCTGATGGGAGAACTGTTCCAGTTTATCGGCTTGTATGGCATTAATGAAAACATTCAGAAAATGGTCGAAGCGGTATCGAATAATATTTTCGGAATTGTATGGAATGCGGGTATTCAGATTCTGATATTCCTGGCAGCATTGCAGAATATTCCTGTTTCAGCGAAGGAAGCCGCCCAGATGGAAGGCGCAACAGCATGGGAATATTTCTGGAAGATAACACTTCCCTATGTCAGCCCGATGATTCTGGCATGTCTGATATTCACAGTCATTGACAGTTTTACCTCTCCTGACAATGCAGTTATGGGACGAGTACTTGACATGCAAAAAGACTGGCAGTATGGCTATGCAGCAGCAATGGCATGGGTTTATTTTGTGATAGTACTGGCAGCAGTGGGATTGATTACTGTGATTTTGAATCATTTCATTTATTATGAAGTAGATTAAAGGAGGGACTGGAATTTGGCTATTTTCAAGAAAAAAGAAGAACCCGTCAAAGAGGGGGAACACATTGTCGGAAACGGTCTCTCCAAAAAGCAGATTCGTGAAATTCATATGCGAAATATGAATAAAGAAGAAATTGCCTATCTTAAGCGCAAAGAAGCAATGGATAAAGTATGGCCTGTTGCAAGATTTTTTATCCTGTTCGGATTATGCTTTATCATTCTGTATCCGTTAATTTACATGATTAGCTGTGCATTCCGTGCGCAGGAAGACATGAGTGACCCGACAGTTATGTGGATTCCACGTCATCTGACACTGAAAATTCTCCGTCAGACCATGAACGCCATGAATTTCTGGCACACATTGGGAACAACACTGTTTCTGAACATTGGCTGTTCTCTGGTACAGGTAGTTACCTGTGCCATTACGGGATATGGTTTTGCAAGATTTAAATTCAAGGGAAAAAATTTATTATTTGGCATAGTACTGATGATGATTCTTGTACCGAACCAGATTATTGCGATTCCGCAGTATATGGAATTCAGATATTTTCTGTTTGGTGCATTCAATCTGATTGATACACCTCTGACGATGTATCTGCCTGCACTGATGGCGAATGGCATTCGTGCCGGACTGATGATATTCATTTTCCGGCAGTTTTTCAAGGGACTTCCAAAAGAATTGGAAGATGCTGCCTATCTGGACGGCTGCGGACCATTCCGCACATTTATTCAGGTTATGGTACCAAATGCTGCTTCCTCATTCCTGACTGTATTTCTGTTTTCAGTAGTATGGTACTGGAATGACTATTATGTCAGCTCAACATTCTTTACAAATAACTCTACAATCGCCCTGATGCTGAAAAATCTGAACACACTGCTGTCACTGGAATTATTCAACAGCGCAACAGTAGAGGTTTCTCCCCGTGAACAGATTATCTGGATGGAAGCCGGCTGTCTGCTGTCAGTTACACCGCTTCTGGTAATGTACACATTCTTACAGAAATACTTTACCGAAGGTATTGAACGTTCTGGTCTGGTAGGCTGAACATATCAAACAGCACACTGTTTTTGGACTGTGTGCTGTTTTCTTTGGAGGTGACAATATGTACTTGCCGGATTTGAAACAGGATTTCCGGAAATATGTCTTTCTGAACATGATAGGTTCGTTCGGAATTTCATTGTATATTTTAGCAGATACGTTTTTTATCGCAAAAGGTCTGGGAACGGAAGGACTCGCTGCGCTGAATCTTGCCTTACCAGTGTTTAATTTTCTGAACGGATTCGGATTGATGTTCGGAATTGGCGGTTCTACAAAATTTTCAATTTTCTACTGTCATACAGACCGGATAGAGACTGACCAGATTTTTACAAATACGATTCTGGGGATGCTGAATATTGCGCTGATTTTTGAAATTCTGGGATTATTTTTCTCGAAGCCAATAACCCTTCTGCTTGGTGCAGAAGCACATGTTTTTGAACTGACACACGAATATTT
Organism: Ruminococcus sp. UBA7014; assembly: GCA_002449575.1. Classification (GTDB taxonomy): domain Bacteria; phylum Bacillota; class Clostridia; order Oscillospirales; family Ruminococcaceae; genus UBA3855. The sequence continues at coordinate 5,114 of DJXC01000176.1, read as the reverse complement.
AAAAATGATATTATTATTTTCGCCTGCATTTCTGCTGAATCAAGTCATGTTATGCTTTGTGAGGAATGACAGTGCCCCACGGCTTGCCACAGCAGCAATGCTGGTGAGCAGTACAGTGAATGTCATTCTGGACTGGAATTTTATTTTTATGCGGCATATGGGAATGAAGGGTGCAGCTTTAGCGACTTGTTTATCACCGCTGTTTAGCATTGCTGTGATGAGTCTGCATGTGGCAAGCGGCTGGAATGCGTTTCAATTCCGGTTTCAAAAGCCGTCATTTTTGATGATTCGGGAAATTATCTCACTTGGATTTTCCAACTTTGTGACAGAACTTGCTGCTGGAATTGTAATCATTGTATTTAATATTCTGATTTTAAAACTGAAAGGCAATACTGGAGTCGCTGCTTATGGTATTGTAGCGAATATTGCAATTGTGATTATTTCGCTGTACACTGGAATTTCTTATGGAATTCAGCCTTTGATGAGCCGGGAACACGGCGCACATGATAAAAAAGCACTGAAATATCTGCTGACAGAATCATTAAAATTATCCGGCATCATTTCTCTGATGATTTATCTCTGGATATTTTTCACCTCGTCAGGCATTGCCGGAATTTTCAACAGTGAGGAGAATTTACAGCTTCAGCAGATGGCGGAAACAGGCTTACGGCTTTATTTCACAGCAATACCGTTTATGGGAATAAATATTATTAATACTGTCTTTTTCACATCACTGGAAAAGCCAAAACCCGCACAATTGCTTTCATTGCTGCGTGGCGTGATTCTAGTCCTGCCGTTAGGAGTGCTATTCTCGAAATTATGGGATATTACTGGAATCTGGCTGACTGTTCCGGCAGCAGAAGCCATCACCTGTATCACGGGAATTCTGATTTATCTGATACAAGTCAAACCTGAAATTACAGAAAAGCCAAAAGACCCTTTTGAAGCTTATTATGACTAAGAATATAGTAAGAAATAAGTGCTAACATACTTGACAAATTTCTGAAAATTTTATATAATAATAATATACTATTTTTCAGGAGGTAATACCCCATGTTTACACAAGTAACACTTCCCTATGCTTTCGATGCATTAGAACCGTACCTTGACACCCTTACAATGGAAACGCACTACGGAAAACATCATGCTTCTTATACGGCAAATTTCAACAAAGCTGCTGAAATGGCAGGTGTACAGGATAAAGATATTATCGAAATCCTGTCGAATCTGGATATGATTGCTGACCCGGCAGTCAGAACCGCTCTGAAAAATAACGGCGGCGGATTTTATAATCATAATCTGTATTTTTCGCAGTTGTCTCCAAACCCGGCAAATCAGCCGACCGGAAAGCTTGCAGAAAAGATTGACAGCACATTCGGCAGTGTCGATAATCTGAAAGCGGAACTTACCAGATTGGCACTCGGACAGTTCGGTTCAGGCTGGGCATGGCTTTCTGTGAACAAGAACGGTGATTTGATGCTTTCAGCATCTCCGAATCAGGATAACCCGATTTCTGAAAAAACAGGCTATATTCCGATACTGGCACTGGATGTCTGGGAACATGCCTATTATCTGAAATATAAGAATCTCCGTGCTGATTATCTGAAAAATCTGTTTGCTGTCATTGACTGGAATGTGATTTCAGAAAATTACAATGCGATTGTAAAGTAAAACTTCAAACTTTCCGCATTCCCGGAATTTCTGGAATGCGGAAAGTATTTTTGAAAAAATCTTGCAGTCTTCTTTTTTTTATGCTATAATAAAATTCGGAAGGAGTTTTGAAACATGCATAAAACAACAAAATCAGAAAATTTTGTCAGGATTATCATCTGTCTGTTTGCATTTTTTCTGATAGGAATTCTGACGTTTGCAAGTCTTTTTTCAACAACGGGCATGGAAATTATTGGGGACGGAAAAGCAATTTCCAATCAAGTTATTCAGATTCCGTACGGGAATGAATCTGTCTGGTATTATCATGATAATATTCTTGCAAATCTGCTGTGGCTTGGTGCAGGAACAGCAATTTGTTTTGCTGTGATACCACGCTTAAAAAAAATGTCTCTGAAATTAGAAATTTTAATTCTTTCTGTATGGGTGATATTATCGGGGAGTATCTGGGTAATCAGTTCACAGGTTGCACCGACATTTGATTCCTGGCAGGTTGCTGATGCTGCTGTACAGGCAGCAAACGACAATTTGGGCTTTATGGAAGATGCATATTTTTCGTATTATCCGTTTCAGTTAGGATATGTGCTTCTGAATGAAATGCTTACACGAATTTATCAGTTATTTGCAGAAGTAAAGAATCTGCTGTTTCTGGAAATTATGAACGTACTGTTTCTGGCTGGGATTTATGACGGCATCCTGGTTCTGAACAAAAAATTATTCCAAAATGAAAGAATCCATCAGCTTACATTTTTATTATTTCTATTCAGCATTCAGCCTGTCATTTCCTGTTCGTTTATTTACGGGATTTATCCGGGGCTGCTGTGTGCGGTATGGGCAATTGTCTTTGAAGCAGAATACCTCCGGACGGAAAAAATCAGATTTGTTCTGTTATCATCAATACTGATTGCACTTGCTTATCTGATTAAGCCGAATTATCTGATTTGTCTGATTGCCATGATGATAGTTGCAGCCGTAAAGCTTATCAGCAGTCTGAAACAGCCAAAAATTGCTGCTGTCTGTGGAGCATATATTTTAATGAGCTGCTGCCTGTCGTTTTCACTGCCGGGAACTGTGGTTCAATTTTATGAATCCCGAAGCGGCATCTGTCTGAAAAATTCACTTCCGATGATTTCTTATATTTCTATGGGATTAAGTGAATCTGACAGCGCACCGGGCTGGTATAATGAAAATCATACACTTGGTAATTTTCATAATCATGACTGTAATACTGAAGCCGCCGCTGAAGCCTCCAGAGAACATATCAAAGACAGACTGAAAACATTTTCAGAGAATACGCATTACAGAGATGAATTTTTCTATAAAAAATTTGTTTCACAATGGAATGAAACGAGTTATCAGAGCATCTGGAATAATAAAGTCCGGGAACAGTATCAGGAGAAAAAAAATCCTGCAAAGTGGATTTGTACTGACGGTGAAAAATCTGCAAAAGGCTATATGGATATTTATGCACAGTTTATTTTTACCGGAGTTTTACTAGGGTGTGTTGCTTGTTTCCGGAAGAAAAAATTAATGCAAATCATATTTCCGCTGATTGTCATCGGCGGGATGATGTATCATCTATTATCAGAAAGCAAATCGCAGTATGCAATACCCTATTATATTCTGATGACCGGATTTGCAGCAGTCGGCATTTGCTGGCTGTATGATAAAGTGATGCCGTATCTGAAAACAAAATTAGAAAAGAGGACAGAGGAAAAATGGAAAAGAACAATCTGACGAAACTCAGCAAATTTCTGAGTCTGGTGCTTCGGCACAGTCCGCAGACAATAGGTATTGAAATTGCATATCAGGGCGGCTGGACAGATACAGAAATTCTGATTCAGAAAATCAATCAGAACGGAACATATCATATTGACCGGAAAATTCTGGAAGAAATTGTCCGTACAGATGAAAAGCAAAGATATCGTTTTAATGCAGACGGTACGAAAATCCGTGCAAATCAGGGGCATTCCATTCCGGTCAATCTGGAGCTGACTCCTGTAGAACCACCGGAAATTCTATATCACGGCACAGCAGAAAGATTTCTGGATTCGATTTCCGAAAAAGGTCTGCTGCCGATGAGCCGGCAATATGTACATCTTTCAGGAGATGAAGAAACAGCATACAAAGTCGGAAAGCGTCATGGAAAGCCGTATATTCTGAAAATCAAATCCGGAGAAATGCATCGTCAGGGGTATTCATTTTACTTATCAGAAAATCATGTCTGGCTGACGGAAAAAGTACCGCCTGTATTTCTGATATAAAACATTATCAGGGACAGTACAGACTGTCCCTGATTTTTTAATGCACTTGTTCTGTGACTCTAAGCTGTAATTTATTTTTTTCAGCGGTCAGAAAAACAGTATCTCCTTTCCGGAGTTCGTCATGAAGCCACATTCTGGAGAGTGGGTTTTCAATTTCCTGTGTCAGGAGTCTTCTGACAGGTCTTGCACCATACTGTTCTGTTCCCGGACAGGAAGCAATCCAATTGACAGCAGAATCATCATAAGAAAGTATAATTTCATTCTGCATCATTCTTTCAGCAAGCATGGAAAGCTGTTTCTGTGCAATTTTCCGCAGACTTTCCGGACTGAGATTTTCAAAAACAAGAATTTCATCAATCCGGTTCAGCAGTTCCGGCGGAAGAAATTTTTTCAGCGCACTGACAGCCTTTGCCTGTCTTTGATTCTGAAATTCCAGAAAGCCGACAGCATTTGTATTTTCATGCATACCAAGATTGGAAGTCATAAAAATCAGACAGTTCCGGAGACTGATTTCTCGTCCGGTGCTGTCAGTAATAATGCCATCTTCAAGAATTTGCAGAAGAATATGCAGAATATCCGGGTGAGCCTTTTCAATTTCATCAAACAGGACAATACTGCACGGGCGTTTCCGGAGGTGAGAACAGAAAGCAGATTCTTCCGCAAATCCGACATATCCGGGAGGCGCACCGAGCAGCCGGGAAACAGAATGCTGTTCCATATATTCAGACATATCCACACGGAGCAGAGCCTTTTCCGAACCATAAAGATTTTCCGCAAGGGAACGGACGAGAGCAGTTTTTCCGATTCCGGTAGAGCCGAGAAACAGAAAGGAAGCCACCGGACGGCTGATTTCACGGAATCCGCTTCCGGCACGGCAGACAGCATCACAAAGCTGTGCAATGGCTTTATCATGTCCGATAATTTGTTCCTGTAATGCTGACTGCAAATGTTTTAGCTTTTCCTGTTCGGCTTGGGTCATCTGTTCAAGAGGAATCCCCGTCCGGAGTGAGGCAACAGCAGCAACATCTTCCGAAGTGACTTCGGAAAAAGATTCCTTTCGGAGTGCAGCTCTGGCACAGGCTTCATCAAGCAAATCAATTGCCTTATCCGGAAAGCTTTTATCTGCAATATATTTCTGAGACAGGTCAATACAGGACTGCAAAACCTGATTGTTCAGAAATA
>DJXC01000068.1 GCA_002449575.1 Ruminococcus sp. UBA7014 | reverse complement strand
TAGCCGTGAATGTTCAGAATTTTCATAAAACAACCTCTTGATTTAATATTTTGTTGATTAGTTCAGACATAGCCCCCTGTTCGCAGGTGCTTGAAAGAATCAGGTCTGATACAGCCTTGACAGATTCTGTGGCATTCGCCGGGCAGACGGCAAAATCAGCCGCTTTCAGCATTTCGATATCATTGTCATAATCGCCGACAGCAATCATTTTAAAGCCTTCCATGCCCGGAAGTCTCCGGTATTCATGCAGAGCCGAGCCTTTGGAATTCCCCGGCGGAAGCATTTCATAAAACCGCTTTTCCGAACGGATAAAATCAATATTCTGAAAATGCTTGCTTTTGATATAATCTATAAAGATTGGCATATGCTCTTCCGGCATGGAAAATAATACTTTCAGCCAGCTTCCCTGTACTTCCGGAATTGTGCCATATTCCGGAACAACTCCGCAGACCTGAATATGCATCTGTTCTGTTTCTGTATTATTGATAACCCATGTACTTTCTGCACAGAGAATTTCTACACCGACATCAGGATTTTCCCGGAGAATTTCTTCTGTCATAGTTCTGGCTTCTTCCGGAAGTGCCTGTAAAATCTGCTGTTTTCCGGAAACAGGATTGTAGAACATTCCGCCGTTGAACACTATCATCGGACTTTTGAGTTGCAGCATTCCGGCATAACGCTCAGAAGCCTGTACTGTCCGCCCTGTTGCAACGGAGAAAACACCTCCGGCTTGTTCAAATTTCCGGATTGCCTGTAAATCTTTCTCTAACGGAATTTTACTTGCTGGTAATAACGTACCGTCTAAATCAGTAATGATACAAATTTTCTGATTCAAATTCATAGTTACTCACATCTTTTCAAATTTGTTCAGTAATTTCTGGAAATATTCCGGGGCAGGACGTTCAAATTCGAGATATTCTCCTGTTCTGGGATGAAGAAAGCCGATTTTCCGTGCATGAAGGCATTGTCCCTGAATGCCCTTGACTGCTTTTCCGTAGACATCATCACCATAGACCGGATGACCAATATAAGCTAAATGGACTCTTATCTGATGGGTTCTGCCCGTTTCCAGAATGAGTTTCAGGTGTGCAAAACCGCTGTATTGCTTTAATATTTCATAATGCGTAACAGCTTCTTTGGAATTTTTAGCAGTCACGCACATTTTTTTTCGGTCAACAGGGTGTCTGCCGATTGGCGCATTGATAATGCCTTTCAAATCCGGAAAGCTTCCGACAGCAATGGCTTCATATTCTCTGGTAAAGCTATGGACTTTAATCTGTTCAGCAAGCCCCTGATGTGCCATGTCATTTTTAGCGACAATCAGCAGACCGCTGGTATTCTTATCAATCCGGTGGACAATTCCGGGACGGATTACCCCGTTGATACCGGATAAGCTGTCCTTGCAGTGAAATAATAATGCATTGACAAGCGTTTCATCATAATTTCCGGCAGCAGGATGCACCACCATGCCTTTCGGTTTGTTGACCACAAGTAAATCATCATCTTCATAGACAATATCAAGCGGAATATCCTGCGGAATGACTTCGATTTCTTCCGGCGGCGGAATCAGAATTTTGATATCTGCACCGGTTTTCGGACGAAAATTTTTCGGAATCGGCTTGCCGTCAGCAGTAACGTTTCCGGTTGCAATAAGTCCCTGTATGGCACATCTTGTCAGACCGATTTCAAGGCTTGCTATCCATTTGTCAAGCCGTAAACCTTCAGCATCTGCCGGAAAGATAAATTCATGTGTTGTCATGTTCCGGATTCTCCTGTTTTTTAGTTTTGTCTTCCGAGAAGAACAGAATATAAATCATTAATAATGCTGTTCCGATACATACGAAACAATCTGCAAAGTTAAAAATCGCAAAGTTGAATAATTTCAAGTCGAGATAATCGACAACCGCCCCGTCCCGGAAAATTCTGTCAATCATATTCCCGACTGCTCCGCCGAGAATCATCACCAGACTCCAGAACAGGAGTTTATTTTTCTTTCCGTGATGCATCAGTGCATAGGTACATGCCCCGATGCCGATAGCCGTCACAATCAGCAAAAAGACCGTCTGTCCGGAAAAACTGCTGAATGCCGAGCCGGTATTTTCGATATAATGCAGATGCATAATATCCAGACTGCCGATTTTCAGGAAATCCTTTTCCTGATACAGTTCAAAATTCTGCACAATCCAGTATTTGATAAGCTGGTCAGCTCCGGCAATCGCCAGAATGACAAGCAATGCCAATATCAGCAAAACGATTTCCCCTTTCTGATATTATCAATCTGAAAATATGAAGGGTTTGCAGGGTCATACAGTACCCTTTTATATATTTTTTAAAAATATATTTTTTCGTGCGAAGGGATAGTAAACCCTGCATACCCTGCACAATGGCTATTCTACGTTATGGTTTTTATTTGTTACAGCAAAACAGCAGGCTTGCCGTCCGTAAGAACGGCAAACCGCCATTTTAAAGTTTTTATGATTCGTTCATGACTTCTGCACAGCGTTTGCAGAGTGTGGGATGCAGAGTAATCTTTCCGACTTCTTCGGAATAGCACCAGCATCTTTCGCACTTGTTGCCGGAAGCCTTTTCGACAGCGATTTCATAGCCGGATTCAGCAGAAACTTCGCCTGTCTTGATTTCCACAGCAGATACGATAAAGACATCTTTCAGTTCGGAATAGCTGTCAAAGCGTTCTGCGGCGGCGGCATCTGCAACAGTAATGATGATTTTCGCTTCGAGAGATTTGCCAATCACTTTTTCATTTCTCTTTTCTTCAAGCTTCTTGTTGACAGCTTCACGGAGATGATAAATTTCTTCCCATTTTGCAAGGAATTTTTCATCAAGAGTGATACCTGTCTTGGGTAAGAACTGATTCAGGAATACGCTTCTTGCATCATCTTCGGCTTTGTGCGGCATATTCTGCCAGATTTCTTCGCCTGTGAAGCTGAGAATCGGCGCAACCATGCGGACAAGGGCATCCAGAATGCGGTACATAGTTGTCTGTGCAGCTCGTCTTGTCAAAGCAGTGACTTTTTCACAGTACAGTCTGTCCTTGATAATATCCAGATAGAAGCTTGACAGGTCAACAATGCAGAAATTGTGAATGGCATGGAAGACAATATGGAAATCATAGGCATCATAGCCGGCATTCACCTTATCGGTCAGTGCATCCAACTGCATGAGAATCCACTTGTCAAGTTCTTCAAGCTGGTCATCAGATACGGAATCTGTATCGGGATTAAAGACAGTTTCACCGTCACTGAAGTTGCCGAGAATATATCTTGCTGTATTTCTGATTTTTCTGTAAGCATCAGAAAGCTGACTGAGAATATCTTTGGAAATTCTGATGTCAGAATGATAATCGGAAGAAGCAACCCAGAGTCTTAAAATATCTGCACCATACTGGTCAATGATTTCTTCCGGAGCAATACCATTTCCAAGGGATTTATGCATTGCTTTTCCTTCGCCGTCAACGACCCAGCCGTGAGTGCAGACGGATTTGTAAGGCGCAGTGCCTTTATACACAACGGAAGTCAGCAGAGAACTCTGAAACCAGCCACGATACTGGTCAGCACCTTCGAGATACAGGTCAGCAGGCCATGTCAGTTCGTCATAATTGTCCAGTACAGCCGTATGAGAAACACCGGAATCAAACCAGACATCCATAATGTCATATTCTTTCGTAAATTTTTTGCATCCGCAGTCACAGACAGTATCAGCCGGAATCAGTTCAGAAACTTCTTTTGTCCACCACGCATCAGAACCTTCTTTCCGGAATACATCAGCGATACTCTGAATAGTGGCATCTGTAATAATGGGCTTTTTGCAGTCTGCACAGTAAACCACAGGAATCGGCACACCCCATGTTCTCTGACGGGAAATGCACCAGTCACTTCTGTCACGAACCATACCCTTGATACGGTCTTCACCCCATTCCGGAATCCACTTGACACCTTCAATGGCCTTGACAGCATCTTCCTTGAAACCGTTCACAGAACAGAACCATTGTTCTGTTGCACGGTAGATAATCGGAGAATGGCATCTCCAGCAGTGCGGATACTGATGGACAATACTCTGCATCGCAAGCATTGCATGTTCTTCCACGAGCCGTTCTGCAATTTTTTTGTTGGCTTCGGTCGTGTCCAGACCCTCAAATTCGCCTGCTTCGGCGGTCTGTCTGCCCTTGGAGTCAACACAGACAATAATGCCGATATCATCATAATTTTTGCAGACTTCATAGTCTTCGACACCATAGCCCGGTGCAGTATGCACGCAGCCTGTACCGCTTTCCAGTGTAACATGGTCGCCCACAATGACAGGAGAGCATCTGTCATACAGCGGATGTTTTGTTTTCATGCCTTCAAGCTGTGCGCCTGTGAAAATACCGTCTGTAGAATAATCTTTGATTCCGGCAGTTTCCATAACGGTCTTGACAAGTTCATCTGCCATGACATAATATTCTTCGCCGACTCTGACAAGTGTATAATTATAGTCAGGTCCTAAACAGATAGCTAGATTGCCCGGAATCGTCCATGTCGTTGTTGTCCAGATAACGAAATAGATATTATCAAGAGACAGTCCCATTTTGGTGAACATTCCCTTGTCATCTGTGACTCTGAATTTGACATAGATAGAATTGCAGGGGTCATTTTCGTATTCAATTTCAGCTTCTGCGAGGGCGGTATTGCAGTCCGGACACCAGTAAACGGGTTTCAGACCTTTGTACATATAGCCGTCTTTTGCCATCTTGCCAAATACTTCTACCTGACGTGCTTCATATTCGGGTCTTAATGTCAGATAGGGATGGTCATAATCGGCAATGCTTCCCAGACGCTTGAACTGTTTTTTCTGATTCTCGACATGTGTCAGTGCAAAGTCTTTGCAGGCTTTGCGGAGTGCTACAGGCGGAATTGCACCGTTTTCCACGCCGATTTCTTTCAGGGCTTTCAGTTCAATCGGAAGACCGTGTGTATCCCAGCCGGGAACATAAGGTGCATAATAACCGGTCATATTCTTCTGTTTAAAGATAAAATCTTTCAGGGTTTTGTTCAGAGCCGTGCCGATATGAATTGTACCGTTTGCATAGGGAGGTCCGTCATGAAACATAAATGACGGCTTTCCGGCATTTTTCTGCATCATCAGGTCATAAAGCCGTTCTGTTTCCCACTTGTTGAGCATATCAGGTTCACGCTTGGGAAGATTTCCTCGCATAGGAAAATCCGTTTTCGGCATATTCAGGCTGTTTTTGTAATCTTGTGCCATGGGTTCTCATAGTCCTTTCTTAACTGTTTTTTTATTATACAAAATCTTCCGGAGACGGCGGAACAAAAGTGGAATCTGTTTTCAGTTCCGGCAGGTCGGAACCAGAAGACATTGCAAGAACTTCGTCCAGTTCTGTGCCGTTGGAATCAGAAGAAGGCGGCGGCAGTTCTTCATTTTCTTCCGGAATATTGGAAATCATTTCCAGATGTCCTTTATACATGTCAAACAAGCTGCGCTTGAAGTCAGCCACCATTTTTTTGACCTGTGCCAGATTTTCTTTTTCTCTTGCGATTTCGGCACGGTTCTTTTCCATTGCAATGTCATGCTGACGGGTTGCCTCGTCAAGCAGCATAGCGGCTTCGTCTTTGGCACGGTTGAGAATCTGGTCAGCTTTTTCGTTAGCTTCTTTAATGACTCTGTGACCCTCTTTTTGTGCGCCAAGCAGCGCATCTTTAAGGGCTTCTTCGTCTTTCATATACTCCCGGACTTTGTCGGCAAGCACCTGAATTTTATGGTTACTGTCCTCACGTTCGTTGTCGATTTCCTGAAACGTCGCTTCGAGCTGTCCGAGAAATTCATCAATATCTTCCGGACGGTAGCCCCATGCGGCTTTTTCAAAACGTTTTTCCCTGATTTCCTGTGCGGTCATCATAATGCAATTCACCTCTGCTATAAATTTATCAATAAATTAAAATAATTATAAATATTTTTCAATCACAATATGCAGACGGTTTTTCTTAGTCGGCATACTGATTGATTTCAGATGAAATTTTCCGTACCCTCTGACGGAAAAGATATCGCCCGGCTTAAGCAGTCTGGAATTTTCAGATTCTTCCTGATAGTTCAGCATGACAAGCTGACGGGCTATCAGCTGGGTACAGGCTTCACGGCTCAGTCCCAGAGCAGTTTTCAGCACAGCATCCAGTCTGGGAGAAGAAACCGTTCCGGAAATTTCTTTTTTCTCCTGATGATAATTTTCATCAAAAGGGAGGGTATCAGTGACCTTGACACCGACACGACCGATTTTTGTCAGGCTTATGCCGACAGAAGCCGCCGCACCCGTGACAAAACACTGTATTTTTCCCGGAAAAACCAGAATATCACCAATCAGACTGCGGTCTATCTGTTGTGCCATCAGACTGCCCAGCATATCCCGGTGTGTCAGTCTGTCCGATTCCCGGAATGTAAATGTCAGACAGGTGAGGGGATACTCTTTCTCTTCCGGAACAGCATCTTCTGTATGAATGCAGAGTATTCCCCGTTCTGCTTCCGGATAACCGCCGTAAAAATGGTAAGTACCCTCGGAAAGTACTGATTTTGCAAGCGTATACTGCCGCCTGTCCAGAAAAGAAGTAAAACTCTGCCATGCGTTTTTTCTGGATAAGTCCCGGATATGTGCCAGAAAAATTTTATCGGCATCCTGCTGTTTCTGGTTCATGCTGTCAGATAATTACGCCGTTGTTTTCCAGTTCGGCAGCAAGGTCATCACCAATAAAGCCGACATTGTAAGGCGTAATGATATAGGTCAGGTTGGCGACTGGTTTCAGGCTGCCGCTGATAGCATAAGAAACACCAACTAAAAAATCAATAATTCTTCTGCGGTTTTCCGGAGAAGCAGTTTCCAGATTCAGTACTACGGTTTTCCGGCTGATAAGATGGTCAGCAATGGCTTTGGCATCTGTGAACACCTCTGGTTTGACAAGGACAACCTGTAATTGTGCAGTTGCCTGAATGTTCACAATATTGCCGGATTCATGACCGGCAAGCTGTTCTTCAATACTCGGAACAGAGGGCATATCCTGACTTTTATGGTCGCTTTTCTGTTCCGGTTCGTCAGAAGGAAAGAAAAATTCTTTCATATTGTCAAAAAGTTTCATGATAAATTTCTCCATTCTCCGTATGTCACAAATACAGCCGGTGCATACGGACACCGTATAGATTCAAAAAAATTATTTCTGATAATTTCTTGCCCCAAATAGGGCAGAACCGATTCTTACCAGATTAGAGCCGTACCGGATTGCCTGTGCATAGTCATCAGACATACCCATGGAGAGGATAGTCATTTCTGTGTCGGGAAGGTGAATTTCTTTTGTTTTCAGGAATAATTCCTGCATCGCTTCCAGAAAGCGTGTATCTTTTGACGGCGGTGGAATGGTCATCAAACCGCAGACACGGACATTCGGCATTTCTGCAATCTGCTCCAGAAGACCGGGAAGTGACTCCGGAGTCATGCCGCTTTTGGAGTCTTCACCGCCAATATTGATTTCCAGTAAAATATTCTGCTTTAAATTATGCTTTGCAGCACAGCGGTCAATCTCCTGTGCCAGTGAAAGTTTGTTGACGGACTGAATTATCCGGATATTGCCAATCAGATATTTGACTTTATTACTTTGCAGTGTGCCGATAAAATCAACCGGAATTCCCTGACGATAGGCATCTTTTTTGGACTGGTATTCCTGTACTCTGTTTTCGCCAAGCAGCGCAATACCACAGTCAATGGCACAGTTGACCAGCTCCGGCGCAACTGTTTTTGTGACTGCCATGAATGAAATTTCTTCCGGAGTTCTGCCGCTTTTCACAGCCGCTTCTGCAATTTCATCCCGGATATGTGCATAGTTTTCCTGCACCTGACGGAGACTATTCTCCATTTACATCAATTCCTTTCGTAATAATCGAATCATAAAGCCCCAGATAGCTTTTTTCAATTCGCTGGGCAGAAATCACAAAGTCTGTTCCTTCGTAAACAACGTCCAGTTTGCGGAATTCCGGCTGTTCGCCGTCAAGAATGTAAACCCCACGGTAACGGGTTGTCACCTGCGTGATTTTTCCCGTTTCCTCGTCTGTGACTTCTTCCGTGATGCTCCGGAAGCGGAGCGCATTTCTTGGCACACGGATTCCCTGATATTCCCCACGAATTAATTCGACCTGCTCGGTTCTGTGCTGTACCAGATTATAAGTCATTTCTTCGCAGGTAATGCCAATGATTGTCTGTGCATCGCCAGCCTGTGCATTGACAGAAGTGATTTCACCTGTTACTGTTTCAGAAGCAGAAGCGAATTTTAAAGTCAGCCGGTCGCCCTGTATATATTTTTTTTCGGAATTATCTACTACAGCCGCAAGTACCCACTGATAATTATCAATCAGTTTGCCGATGACAGCAGGATTTTCCTGACCTGTTCCGGAATCCTGAATGCTTTCCAGTTTGGCGACTGTCAAAGTGTCTATATCACTGAGAGTCAGTTCGGATTCATAACCGTCTGCATAACTGACAAAATAGGCAGCAGATTCTGCCCGAATCACATCCAGAGGCTTTTCCTGTTCTTTCTGCAAGGCAGCAATTTCTGAACGGATAGCACGCATTTGTTCTGCATAGCTGCTGTCTTTTCCGGTGATAAGCTGATAAGTACTTAAAAGCACCAGCATTTCTTCCCGTGAAGTCTGTAAATCGTTCAGAACATGCTGTCCCCGGCGGTATAGAAAATTTTTGTAATTTTCTGTAAACAGTTCTGCAATATTGGAAGGCTGTGCCGTCTGGGTTGTGCCGGGATTGGAAATGCGTTCCAGAAGATATAATTCATTCTGAAGAGTGGCGATTTTCTGTTCAATTTCTATCTGATTTTCAGAAGAATAGACATTGGCAATCACACCATCTGTACCGACTTTTCCGCCGTCAGGCACTTTATAGCTGATAACGCC
>DJXC01000125.1 GCA_002449575.1 Ruminococcus sp. UBA7014 | reverse complement strand
TTTTTGAAATTCAGAAAAAATATATCGTTTTTCGATAAAAAAGTCTTGACAAATGATAAATTATGTGCTATAATATAGAAAAATCCGGAAAGGGTGTTACTGCACTATGTGGAATCAGGATAAGTCCCTGAACCTGTCAATTTTATTAGTCAGAATTTTATTTGTACTGATTATCGTCCTTGCTTTATGTGTGCCGGTTATGGTACGCTGGTATGAAATTGTTTCTCCGGACGGTGTCGGACTTCTGAAAACTTCTATTTTTCTGCCGCTGAGTATCTGTCTGTATTTATCGGCGATATGCGGAGAAGTTTGTTTATATCATCTGCACAGGCTGTTAAGCAATATCAAGAATGATATTGTTTTCAAGATGGAAAACTGCAAGCATCTGCGTTATATTTCCTGGTGCTGTCTGCTGGTTGCGATTCCGTTCGGAATTTTCGGATTCTGGAGGTATCTGGGATTTCTGGTTGCATTTGCGGCGGCATTCTTCGGGCTGGTTCTGAGAGTCCTGAAAAACGTCTTTGTCCGTGCCGTGGAAATTCAGGAAGAAAACGACTATACTATCTGATTGGAGGAGATGCTTTATTATGCCGATTATTGTGAATCTGGATGTCATGATGGCAAAAAGAAAAATCTCTTCCGGAGATTTGGCAAAAAAAATTGAGATTACTCCGGCGAATCTTTCGATTCTGAAAACTGGGAAAGCAAAGGCTATCCGCTTTTCCACACTGGAAAAGCTTTGCGAAGTCCTTGACTGTCAGCCGGCGGATATTCTGGAATTCCGGAAGGAGGATTTTCATGCAGACGAAATCTGAAAGAAAATTTTATCTTATCTGGTCAGCAATTTTGCTGATAACAGAAATTCTGATTGGCAGTGTGTTTAAAAATTTTCACTGGCTGAGAGCTTACGGAGGTGATATTCTGGTCATTCCTTTGATATATTGTCTGGTCAGAATTTTTCTGAAAGTTCTCCTCCGGCTGATGCCTTTCCTGATGTGCTGTGTCGGTTTTCTGGCTGAAACTGCTCAATATTTCCATATCTGTGATTTGCTTGGATTTAAAAAGGGCAGTGTGATGAGAATTATCCTCGGCACAAGTTTCAACTGGGCAGATATTTTTTGTTATATCGCCGGAATGATACTGATTTATGCAGGAATTCTTATCAGAAAAAAAATAAATCTCAAAACTGAAAATGCGAAACCTATTTCACCTATCTGAAAAATATATTTTAAAAGGAGTTTTTTATCATGAGCAAAGTATTCTTTTCTGCGATGATGTTCGCAATGTTATGTACCGGAAATCTTTCCCCCGAAATCGCTGCCAATACCAGTCACCTGAAAGATTTCAATTCTCAGACAGTCGCTCAGTATCAGATTCTGAGTCAGCACGTCAGCGCAGATTTACAGGACGATTTCGATGACGATGAAGAAGAACAGGAGGCTTTATCATGAACGAACAGAATCAGACAAATCAGAATAATTATCAAAATCTTTATGACCCGAATTATCAGGGAATTCTGAATGCACCAACGGGAGCTGTTCCGCTTCCGCAAACACCAGAAGTGCATTATTCCAAAACAGAACAGGTCTGCGCTTTTCTGGCAATGCTTGCCGGATTCCTGTTTATCCGGTTTACACTCTATCATGAAACGGGAATTTTCACGACTTTATTTTACTGGCTTTTGATTACAACAGAGATTATCTTCGTGAAAAATTCCGGAAAGACGTTCACGAAATCTGAAAAATTTGTCATTATCACAATGTATCTGTTTTCCTGCGCATATTTCATCACAGCAAATCAGACAATGAAAGTTCTCACGACTTTATTTCTGGTTCTTGACAGCGGAATTTTTCTGCTTGGTGTGAGCAGTACTCTTGATACGGTTCTCCGGTTTCTGCCGGAAGCACTGCCGCTTTCTGCCTTGGCAATGCCTCTGTCAGAATTCGGAAAATGTTTCGATGCTGTCAAGCAATCAAAAGGCAACACTGCATGGAAAAATGCCGGCTATATTCTCGGCGGTCTGCTGATTGCTCTGCCGCTGACTTGCATTATTGCTTCCCTGCTCTGTAAAGCAGATGAAAATATGTCTGCCCTGCTTGGAAACTTTCTGAAAATTCCGCCGGAAGATTTGCTGATTCTCGTACCACAGTTATTATTTGGCATTTTAATCGGCTGTGCGATTTTCAGCAGTATGTACAGTGCCACACACAAGACAATTATGCTCGATTCCGAAACATGCGAAAAAAAAGCTGAAAGTCTGCGCTTTATTCCGAATATGATGCTTTATGCCGCTGTCACTCCGGTTTGTATTCTGTACGTTCTGTATTTTATTTCACAGCTTCAATATTTTATCGGCGGCTTTACAGGAACACTTGCCGAAGGCTTCACTTATGCAGAATATGCCCGGAAAGGCTTCTTTGAATTATGCTGGGTATGTGTTATCAATCTGGCTGTCATTGCTGCAATTGGCTTATTCGCAAGAATGACAGGTTCTGTGAAACCCCTGATGCTGAAAATTTACAGTATTTTCCTGTGTTTCTGTTCTCTGTTTCTTGCCGGAACAGCCATTGCAAAAATGTTTCTGTATATCAGATATTACGGCATGACAAGATTAAGAATCTACACGACATGGTTCATGTTCCTGCTGGTTATCGGCTTTATGGTACTGATTGCCAGACAATTCAGATATTCTCTGAATATCGGAAAAATTGCCTATATCGTCTTTACAGTCATGTTCGGAATTCTGGTGTTCTCCCGTCCTGATGAATGGATTACAAGATATAATGCCAATCAGTATCTCGCCGGAAATCTGAATAATTTTGATACTTCTGTTCTTCATAAAATGTCCAATGATGCATGGGCAGGACTGACTTTCTATTCTACAGATGAATTAACCAGATTATATGCTGCTGACTCCATGGACATCACAGAAGTCATGAAGAATACAAAATCCGGTATTCAGGCTGATTTCTATGATACACTGAATCTTTCCGCATGGGAGATTATGTATAATGTCAAGTAAGTTTCCCTATTCTGATGATAATAAACGCTATCATTCTCTCTTCTATTATAATAAGCACAGATTCGGTCACAGGGTCTATAAAGCCGTCCTGAACGGCGGCTTTACCTGTCCGAATCTGGACGGCTCAAAAGGAACACAGGGCTGTGCCTTCTGTGATGGCGGAAGCGGTGCTTTCACAAAAGCTTTGTCCTTACAGAAACAGTTAGAACTTGAACTTTCCAGAATCCGGAAACAGAAATCTGATGCCGAAGCTATTGCCTATTTTCAGGTACATACAAATACTTATGCCCCTGTTGACTGTCTCCGGAATCTCTTTGAACAAGCAATTGCTTTTCCCGGAATTATCGGACTTTCAATAGGCACAAGACCGGACTGCCTTCCTGATAATGTTCTTGATTATCTTTCCGAACTGAACCGGAAAACTTATCTGACTGTTGAACTTGGTGTACAGACAGTTCACGACCGGACAGCAGAAGCATTCGGACGGGGATATTTATTTTCTGAATTTCTGGAAAGCTATCAAAAACTGCAAAATCTGCATATCCGTACTTGTCTGCATATCATCAACGGACTGTATCAGGAGAATCTTTCCGATATGCTCCGGACTGCCGAAACCCTTGGAAAGCTGAAACCGCAGGCGGTAAAAATTCAGCTTCTGCACGTTCTGAAAGATACCAGATATGCGGATTTATATCAGTCCGGCGAATATCTCCCCATGACTCAGGAAGATTATATCTTTACAGTCGTGAAACAACTGGAATTATTTCCGCCGGAAACGGTGATTGAACGAGTCACCGGTGACGGCGAAAAAACAAAACTCCTTGCTCCTCTCTGGAGTATGGACAAAATCAGAACACTCGGCGGTATTGATAAATTACAAGCGCAACTTGATACTTGGCAAGGAAAGAAATTTTATGAAATTTGATACTTCTGATAAAAATATTCTCTGCGGTCTGACAGCCGGGATTCTTCCGGTGATTTGCAGTATGATTGGATTTGTAACCGGGCATTTGATGACAATTTCTGCATATCTGATTTCTTTTTTCGTGTTAATCTTTCTTTTGAATGCACCGGAACGCTCCGACCGGAAAGAAAAATCAAAAATCGCCTGTTGTAGTTTTCCGGTATTCCTGATACTAACAGATTTGTTTCAGATATATAAAAAGCTGTTTGCATGGTTTAATGCAGAATACACAGCATCTTACGGATTTCCGAACATTGATTTCTGGATTGGACTACGGTTTATCTGGATTCCGCTTTCAGTGATTTTACTTGTGAGTACAGTACTGATTTCACGGATTTTTTCAGAAAGGAGCTGAATACCATGCAGGAAGAAAATATTCCCTTAAAAGAAAGCCTGAAAATCTTCTGTAAAGAAATGCTGAAAGCTGTTCTGATAATGGCAGGCATGTGTCTTCTTGGCGCAGGAGGTTTATTTTTATTATTTCTCTGGTCTATGAGCGGAACACATTATAAGCATTTCGGAAAATTCAGAACAGAAGAAATGGAAGAGCTATTTCAGATAACTGTCAATGATAATATTCACCTTGATAAATATCTTGCTTTTGAATGCTATGATGATAATCAGGAACTTGACCTTCATGCAAACAATCTGGAACGCTTCATGCAGGAAAATATTGACAGGAGTGCTGTTACCAATCTGGAAGAAGAAAATCTGACTGGCAGTAATTATGATAAAAAAATTACTTTTGATTATCATGAATCTGTTCACATCTGGATTTATCATGCACTTGATGAAGATAATTATGAAATTTCTATGTGGATAGACTGAAAGAAATCATGCTTGACAAATCCTTTCAAATGTGTTAAGATAATAAGGTCACAAAATTTATGAAAGAAAGGGATTATTCATGGCAAGAAAAAAAGCAGTTCCATCCGCAAGACCTAAGCCCATGCTTGATGCATGGTTTGAGAATGCCGGTATCACGCAGGAAGAAGAAATCACCGATACGCTCGAAAAGAATTATCTTCCGTATGCAATGAGTGTTATTATCTCCAGAGCCTTGCCGGAAATTGATGGTTTTAAACCGTCACACAGAAAGCTGTTATATACAATGTATAAAATGGGACTCCTGAACGGCACAAGAACAAAATCTGCAAATGTTGTCGGTCAGACAATGCGGCTCAATCCGCACGGCGACCAAGCTATTTATGAAACAATGGTTCGACTCACACGTGCAAATGAATGCCTTCTGCATCCGTATGTCGATTCCAAAGGTAACTTCGGAAAACATTATTCCAGAGATATGGCATTTGCGGCTTCGAGATATACAGAAGTCAAGCTCTCCCCTATCTGTGAGGCACTGTTTAGCGAAATCGACAAGGAAACTGTCGACTTTATCCCGAATTATGATAATACAATGCTTGAACCTTCTCTGCTTCCGGCAACATTCCCATCAATTTTAGTCAATGCCAATATGGGCATTGCAGTATCTATGGCGAGCAATATCTGTCCGTTCAATCTGGCAGAACTCTGTGAAACCTGTATCGAATTAATCAAAAATCCAGAACATGATATTCTTTCAACCTTAAAAGGTCCTGACTTCCCCGGCGGCGGTTTTCTGCTCTATGATGAAGCCGAACTCCGGAAAGTTTACGAAACTGGCAGAGGCAGCCTGAAACTCCGCTCCAAATGGAATTATGACAAAGCGGCCGGCTGTATTGAAGTGACAGAAATTCCCTATACGACAACTCTGGAAGCAATTAAAGATAAAATTACCGAACTTAGCAAAGCCGGAAAACTTCGTGAAGTTACTTATGCCCGTGACGAAATTGATGTGAACGGTTTCCGTCTGGCAATTGACATTAAAAGAAATACTGACCCGGAAAAACTGATGCAGAAATTATTCCGTCTGACACCTTTACAGGACAGTTTCGGCTGCAATTTTAATATTTTAATCGGCAATACACCAAAAGTGATGGGTATCCGGGAAATTCTGGAAGAATGGACAGCATTCCGGCACGAATGTGTCAAACGACGTGTTTCGTTTGACTTACAGAAAAAGAAAGAAAAATTGCATCTTCTGCTTGGTCTGAAAAAAATTCTGCTTGATATTGATAAAGCAATTTCTATCATCAGAGAAACTGCCAAAGAAACACAGGTAATTGAAAATCTGATGAACGGCTTCGACCTTGATGAAATACAGGCGGAATATGTTGCAGAAATTAAACTCCGCCATCTGAACCGGGAATATATCCTGAATAAAATTTCTGATGTCGATAACCTGAAAGATGAAATTGCTGATATGGAAGATATTCTTTCCAGACCGGAGCGCATTCAGAAAATTATTATCAAAGAACTGAAAGACACGGCGAAAAAATACGGTCAGCCCCGGAAAACCATGTTCTGCTATGTCAATGAAGAAGAGGAAGCACCCGTTGAAGATGATACACCAGACTATGCTGTACATTTGTTCCTGACAAAAGAAGGCTATTTCAAGAAGATTACCCCACTTTCACTCCGCATGAGCGGTGAACAGAAAGTCAAGGAAGGTGACTGTATCATTCAGCAGACAGAAGCTACGAATAAAACAGAATTATTATTCTTTACAAATAAAGCACAAGTTTATAAAGTCCGTGCAAATGCCTTCGATGACGGAAAAGCCAGTCTGCTGGGAGATTATATTCCGGTCAAGCTCGGATTTGAGGAAGAGGAAAGAATCATCGGCATGACTGCAACAACGGATTATCAGGGAAAACTGTTGTTTATTTTCGAGAATGGCAAAATTTCTAAAATTCCACTTTCCGCCTACATGACGAAAACCAACCGCAAAAAGCTGACAGCGGCATTTTCTGACAAGTCTCCCATTTTGACAATGCTGTATCTGCCGGAAGATGCTGACATTCTGCTTCGTTCAGATGCAAATAAAGCAGTTCTTATCAATACAGAACTGATTACAGAAAAATCTACCAGAAGTTCACAGGGCATTCAGGTGATGACAGTCAAGGGAAAACAGCAGATTATTTCCGCAGAAATTCCGTCTTCAGAACGCATTCCACAGCTTGAAAAATACCGTGTCCAGAACATTCCGGCAATCGGCAAAGCCGGAAAAAATCTGGAAGAAGCCAATCAGATGTCATTGATTTAATATAAAAAAACCGCCTGTCCTTCGACAGGCGGTAAGTTTTTTTGGATGTTTGCAGTTTCCGGAAATAATTCCCTGTTGAAAATTATTCCTTAACACCGCCCAAAGCTACACCAGCGATGATGAACTTGGACAGAACAAAGTATACAACTACAATCGGCAGAATAGACAGTGTAATACAGAGATAGTTTACACCATTATCCACGTTTTTGTCAAATGCCAGTACCTTAGAAACCATAATCGGCACAGTGGCATAGTCTGCATTTTTCAGAATCATGTTCTGTGTATAGTAGTTGTTCCAGTTTGCAACGAATGCAAAGATTGCCTGAACTGCAATGGCAGGTTTCATCATGGGGATTGCAATTGTTACAAATGTACGGAATTCTGTGCAGCCGTCAATTCTGGCAGCTTCCACGATTTCCAGCGGGAAACTCGACTTCATGTAAGATACCATGAAGAAGATAACGGCAGGAGCTGCAATTGCAGGAATAATCAACGGAATAAAGCTATTGATTAAATGCAGAGAATACATAAATCTTACGAAACCAGCAGAAGATACCTGTACCGGAATCATCATAACACCGATAATGAAAGTATATGCTGCGCTGTTCAGTTTGAATTCATAAACTGTCAGACCATATGCTGTCATTGCAGAGAAGAATACGGTCAGCAATGTAGAAAAGCCTGCAATAATCAAGCTGTTCAGATAACCTTGACCCAGGTTGAATGCGGAAGAATACTGTGCAGCAACACGCTTTGCAGCTTTTCCGGCATCTTCTGGCAGGTTATTCATCAAGGTTTTGAAGTTATCACCCAGATGTGCACCAAAGAAGAATCTTGACGGATTCTGTGCAAGGTCATTGCTGGAGTGTGTGGAATTGACAATCAGGATATAAATCGGAACTAAGCAGATTAATGTCAGGATAATGCACACAACAAGAATGGCAATAGATTTTGCCATAATTTTCTTGTGGTAATCGTCCTTCACTTCACCATACTGTGCTTTGTTGCTCATATGGACAGACCTCCTTGCTTCATTTT
>DJXC01000065.1 GCA_002449575.1 Ruminococcus sp. UBA7014 | reverse complement strand
CTGTCGGAGTCTGTCTGCCGAGCCGAGTTTCAGCCATGCAGTCAGCTCCTTTCAGATTCAAAGATTTTTCCAGTCGAACGTCTGCGGCAGATTCCGGTTGCCGACGGGGTCTTTCTGATGTGTCAGTTCTGTCCGGATAACCAGTTTATCAGATTTCTGCCGGTTGCAGCACATATGCGCAAGCTGTAAGTTCCCCAGTTCAGAGGGGTGACCGCCTTTCGATACCGGAATGATATGGTCGATACAGGGACTTAGCGGGTGCGGAAATTTCAGGCTGAAATCAACGGGGTTTCCGCAGATGCCACAAAGCCTCTGTGTCGCGTAGATTTTTTTCTTGTTGCTGTCAAACTGTGCCCTCTGTGTGCCGTTATGGTCGGGGCGAAGGTTAGGTTTTGCCATATTTCAGCACCCCCGGAGTATAAAAATAAGGCTGTTCAGCCTTTCTTTCGGTATTTCTTGTTTCTGCCGTAATGCTTCCGGCTGAGAATCTGCCGCACATACAGCAGGAAGTTCGTTTCATTGATAATAGAAAACATTCTGTATTCGTACATTCTTTCACTCCTTTCCGGGCATGAGAAAACCGCCCTGTTCAGGCGGTAATTTGAGCGTTAGATTTTTTTATAAGTTCATCGGGCAGATGAATATTATATTTTTTGATATGATACAGCAAAAAGTCACACCAACAGTATTCGCCGTCATCATATACTTTGAAGCTTTGTGAAATTATTTTACCTGTGATACAGTCAATTGCATTTCTTGGGCAACTGGCACGAGCCTTAAATGATTCAAGATAAGCAATCATTTTCTTTTTGTCATAATTTAAAGAATCTGTCAGATGCTCTTTTACGCTTCCATTATCTGCAAATATATGCATTTCTGAAAAACAACCAATCGGAATCATTTTATTTCAACTCCATTTTCAAAAATTCGCCAATATCCTGTATTAGCATAGGGACTGCCCACGAATAGAACTCCTTCATCCGGTGCAAAATAAACATCATCTGTAGGGGCTTTCACTTTCGCATTTAATTCTTTTGAAAGTTGTTGTGCAAAAGAATTTTCCCCTTTACCCGTCGAACAAGAAGCAAGCCGGATGTCTCCGCCTTTATAGCCTCTTTCTTTTAACACCTCAACAAATTCTTTTGGTGTCAAATTAACAGGTTTTCCATCTCTGATAATCTGAACCGAAGAAGGAGAACCATGTAAATAAATATCTTTGAAACCAGGTTCTTCTTCAATGCTGAATGTATCTAAATAAATAGGGTCTGACTTATCAAATAAATTTATTACTAATTTTATTATATCAGTTTTTCCGGCAATTGTCAAGCCTCTGAACCGGCTTAAATTCTGCTGTTCGAGGGTTTGCGCCTGCTCCGGAGTGAGAACAGTGGGCTTATACTGAACTGCCTGCGCCCTTCGCCGCTGTATCTCCGAAGTGACCGCCCAGCCTTTTCCGTTTCCGGAAAGCTGCTGACGGACTCTCTGATTTTCATAACTGATTTTACAGGTGCAGTTATCATGCCGCCGCCAGAAGTCGGCAGGTTCAGAGCCGACAGAATACCGCCCGGCAACTTCGGCGCACCATGCACAGCATTTGGATGCGCCCGTTCTGCTGACATGGCATTTCAGACCGGCTTTCTGCCGGAAGTTCGCATTTTCCTGAATATAATCGTCATGGAACGTGTTCGCGATGTTAGCGATTGCATTTTCGGCGCGTCTCTGAATGACTTCCTGACTGACAGTAGTATCTTCCAGAGAGTGAGCCGCCTGACGGGCGCGTTCCTCCGGAAATTTCGGATTGATAGGATTGATGTGAATGTTCTGTTTCTGGTCGAGGGCTTTCTGCACCATGGACATGATTTCAAAAGCACGCATATGACTGTTTTTCAGCATCAGATAGCTGACTTCTTCGTTCAGACCGGAACCCGGAGAAACGGCATTCTGACTCAGAACAGAGCCGATTAAGGCAGAGAATTTCTGCCAGTAGGCGGCGGAATCAGCGAAATCAGCCTGTCCGGACTGGATTTTTTCCAGAAGAGAAGCAAGCTGTTTATCTGATTCGGCAGCTCTGTCGAGTTCGGCGAGAAGTTCCTGATAGAATTCCTGTTCGGTCATTCCGCATCACTCCTCAGCCCAGTCAGAGCGCGGATATTTCTTGCACCCATGAAGCCCTCCGATGCCTGATTGATTTTCAGGACGGCATCGCCCATCACGCCGAGCATGGAAGCATCAGGTTCAAAAATCGGCATCCAGCTGCACTGCGTATCTGCAAATGCGCTTCGCTCATAGCTGTACTGGTCGCGGATGCAGGCGGCGAGATAACCGGCATTCAGAAAGCCTGTGCCGAACGTTCTCTGTGCTTTTCGTGCAGTCAGTCTCAGATTTTCATGACTGGCGCGGATAGCATCCACAGAGGACGGATTTTCTGTCGTGAATCCTAAATCATCAAGGGTCAGACTGGTTTCCGCCGCAAAAAGTGAAGCAAGCATTTTCATCTGACTCAGAAACGGTTCGATATTTCCGCTCTGGAACTGTCCGAGAGACGGCGTTTTTCCGTTTTCATCTTCCGAGAAGCGCAGAAAACTGGACAGCGTCGCCGCGCGGTTATTGAATTCGGCATCTTCGGAAAGTCCGACAATATATTTCTGCGGAACGCTGTAGAATTCGGCAGCGACTTCTGTCCGGAGCATGGTGCGGAGCGCATTCTGCACGATGCCCATACAAGCCCGTGAAATTCTGGAATGCCCGAAGGGACGTTTTGCATCCGGTCGGTAGATGACCGGTACAAGCAGCGGATACGGAGCCTTATGAGCCACCGAATCAGAAAGTTTTCCGTAAGTATAATAATCCGTCCGGAACGGCAGAAAATGCGCTTCCTGTTCGATAACGCCGTCATCATCATATTTCAGAATGGCATAGCCTTCTGTGAGCAGATTTGTGACAGTGTCAATCGTACCGGTTGCATTTTCGCCGTCGATGACCTGAATTGCCGGATAGCCGTGCTGATTCCATCCGATATACAGGAAGCAGCAGGAAGAAATCAGAGCGGACAGAACAGCAGAATCATTGAGGATATCGGAATTATTGAGCCGGAAAATTTCAGAAATCTGCATGGTATCGTTATCGAAGCCATCGGGAACGATACGGTCAGCGAGGGAATCGACAGCTTTGGCACACCATCCGAGGGAATAGGAGAGTGACTGGAATTCAGGCGGAATGAGGGCAGAAATTTTCTGCATTTTATTTTTCATTTCGTAATACTGATAGCGCAGGTGAACGCGACTTTTTTTAGCATCCAGCTTGCTGCGCATTTTATCAAGCGGCAAACGAATCATCTCCAGACGGCAGGAATTTTTCAGCGCAGAATTTTGAGCAGTGATTTGTGGAAGTGCGGGGACTTCCGGAACGGGGGTGCTCTCCCCCCATATGTACAGAAACACAAAAGCACCGGACTCTTATCCGATGCTTTTCATGAAGAATTGGAAAGTAATACTTTTTCGCACTGCTGCTAGTTTAAGTATATCATAATTTACAGGGATTATCAAGGATTAAGAGGGATTGATTTTCACACTGTCAATAGAATTTTTTCTGACATAATTCTGAATATGCGCAAGAGAATACTTCGTTTCCTGTGCAATCTGCGTTTCCGTTTTATAGCCGAGAAAGCGCATTCTCAGATAAGTCTGATACAGCGGACGGTGAACCTGTGCAATCGCTTCACGGATTTCGGATTCAATGGCAGTCAGTTCCTGTTCTGCATCCTGAATTTCGTCATCAATTTCGGAGATGGCAGTAAATTTCTGTTCCGTGCCGTTTCCGGAATGCTGACCGGAAATGCTGTCGTAGGAGATTCCGGCATATTCGGCTCTGGAAATGCGTTCCTGCCGTTCGGCATAAAGTCCGATGAGCTTTGTTCTCAGATTCCGCCCTCTGGACAGCCAGATGAGCTTCTGTTCCCGTTCTGTCAAGTTCACCACTCCTTTTTCTGGATAATCAATTCATAGCCAAGCGTATCGAGTACCTTGCAGATGCTCTCTAAACTCGCGGCGTGTTCGATGTGCATGTTATGCACGGCGGTTTCATGGACTTTACTGAGATTCGCCAGTTCCCGGATAGTCCGGATTTTGCGCTGATTGGTCCATTCGTCGACCAGCTGGGCTATCTGCTGACGGAGCATGTAAGCGTTCATGAGGTTTCTCCTTTCTGTTCCGGCGGTTCAGGGAGCGGCATCCAGTAAGACGGCGTTACCATCAGCGGATAACCATCAGTATCACACCAGTACCCTTCATTGATGAATGCCATCGTGATTCTGTTGAATTCTTTTTTTGAACGGTTTAAGGCATCCAGAAGTGTTTCGCTTTCCTGAATGGTTATCATATCACTGCCATAAATCGCAACGATTACCATTGTGTCCGTGTCCGGCAGTCTGTCCTTGACGGAAATCCATTTGACTGAATCAATCAGCTTTTCAAGATAGCGTTTTTCAGTCGCTGTCAGGTCGGATTTCAGAATGTGTTCGAGTAAAAGTTTTTTGTTTACCATTCTTCTTCTCCTTCCTCATAGAAGCCGTAACATATCTGGTCACAGATAGATTTGCAGTGTTCCGGACTGGGTGCATCATTTTGCAGAATGCAATGTTCACAACGATTGTGTTTTTCGCATTGACTGCACTGTTCTCCGGTGTGATAGGACGGGCAGTTCATCTCGACACACCAAAATTCTTTACAAGCATTCACGATGCAATCACCTCGATTCTGATATAGATTCCGGGAACATCTGCCCAGAACTTTTCGCAGATTTCCGAACATACAAGAGCATCATCCTTCCAGAATCCGCACTCTGTCAGACAGTCTTTCAGAAGTTTCTGAAGATTATCGGTATCGGGTTTTGTGATTCGATATTCCCCGTTCTGATGCATGCCTTTCGGGAACAGCCATTTGCAGACGAGCTGAACGCCCTCTGTAAACTGGAATTCCGGTCGGTGCGGAAGCAGATGTGATTTTAATTTTGCTTTGGCTTCTTTGAGTTCCGGTGGCTGATAGAAGACCGGCTTTCCGTTTCTGATACTGACCTTATGTTCCTGAGCGGTCACGGTCGGCGGAATCATCGGCATAAAAAATTCGAGTTTCATTTCTGGTTTACTCCTCTCTGATTCTGGGGATTGTCAATAAATCAGCATCACGAAAGCTGGCTGACTTTAAAGCCAGCTTTTGTTATGCTTATTGACATTGCGAAATATTTCTATATATTATATAGCCATCTGTCGCAATTTCTGTCGCAATTTATTCCACATTATTTTTGATTCTGTGGATTTTTCCGTTTTCTAAAACAAGTTCTTTGCACTTTTCCAGTCGTCTTTCAACAGTCTTTCTGGTCACCCCTAAAAACTCCGCCATATCATTGACTGAGACATTGCCGTCCACATTCACATAATCGAACGTATTCAGGAGTTCAGCATTCTTGTCTGCGGCTTCTGCTTTTGCCTGAGCAGATTGTTTCGCATGTCCTTTCTTCGAGCCGTACTGACGGGGAGTCAAATTTTCATCCACTTGCAAGTCTTTCAGAATGCCGGTTTTATCTTCTTCATGCAGAGGGTATCTGAACCAGAGATTCTTGACAGGGAAACGGGGGAACTCTCGGAGCGTGCCTTCCATGCGCCATGCGGTCATCTGCGTGACGCGCCTGTCAGATTCGATTAAAGCCGCCTGTAATGCCTGATAAGCGTCTTTGTTCAGATTATCCATACAGTGTTTCAGCATGGCTGAACGGCTGAACGTATCATCCTGCGGCACGTCTTCCCAGACTTCCGGCGCGTTCGAGTTCAGAAAGTCACAGCAGAGTTTCGCAGCGTTCTGATTCTGCATCTGCGTGATGATTTCGGGCGTTAAGTTCAGGTCTGTCATATCGAGAAGCGCGTCCGGGTCACGGGCGAATACGCCAGAACCTGATGCCCTGTCCATCGAACGCTTGCCGCCCTGTGCGCCCTTACTGTGATGATGACAGTAAATCACGGCACAGCCGAGCTGATGACAGATTTTATCAAACTGATTGCAGAAATTCGCCATCTGGTCAGCGGAATTTTCATCGCCGGTGATGACTTTATAAATCGGGTCGACAATGACAGCAAGATAATTCCGCTTTCTGGCGCGGCGGATAAGCTTCGGCGCGAGTCTGTCAAGCGGTTCGGAAACGCCGCGCAAGTTCCAGATGTCAATCGCATTCAGATTCTGCGGCTGAAGCTGTAACGCCTGATACACATCTTTGAAACGATGCAGGCAGGAAGCCCTGTCGAGTTCCAGATTGACATATAAGACTTTACCCTTCGCACAGTTCCAGCCGAGCCATTTTCTGCCCTCGGCGATGGCGATACAGAGTTCAATCAGCGCGAAACTTTTTCCGGCTTTCGACTGTCCGGCTAATAACATCTTGTGACCCTGCCGGAGTACGTTTTCAATCAGCGGCGGAGACAGCTCCGGCATATGTTCCCATGCCGAAGCCATACTCTCAAATTCCGGCAAATCGTCGGAAATGCCGTCGATATAATCTTTCCATTCGTTCCATGACGAAAATCCGGTATTCGTTTCGAGGAGAAACTGTTTTTGTTCGCCGCGCATCACGCCGGGCATTCTGGAAAGCCGGGACGGGTTCTTATTCTGGCGGTCAACCTGCAAGCCGTTCTTATCGCAGACCTGATACAGAAATTCAACGCGTTCGCGGTATTCTTTCACGTTTGCGGCATCCACGCGCACAATCGCATGAAGGGATTTTTTCCCGGAATAGACCAGTGCGGCAATCGGCAGCTGTAATTCGTGTAAGATACCGTTCTGCTGTTCGACGGGGATTTTGTCCGATTCGACAAGGGCGAACCGGAATTCCGTGACGTTTTCATTCTTCGCGCCTTTCCCGTCGAGCGGATTGAATCTTATCCACGCACCGCAGGACGGGTTCGGCGTTCCGAAAACGCTGTCGAAATCGCCCTGATATTTGGTCAGCTCCTGAATCAGCTGTGCCGCTGTCCGGGAATAGCTTCCGGCAGTAGGGAGATATTTCCCGTCAGCATTCTGCCAGCATTCCGTGACATAGCCGACGAAGTCATCCGGTTCAAAGAGGACTTCCAGATATTTTGTGATTTGTTCCACCGGATTCCAGTGTTCCGGAATCATGACAGGCTTCTGTTCGGTCTGTCCGGGGGAAGTAATCTGATAATCATCATAATCAATGATATCATCCCAGTCGAGGGCTTTTCCGACTCCGGAAGATTTCGGCATCCAGCCGTTTTCCTTTGCCATGTGGACGAGCGTTCCGGCAGTGACGGGCGTGTCGCAGTCATCGAACGTGAGGTATTTCTTTTCGCATTCGCCGGGATGATACCGCGCGGCATCCTGTGCCGACCACGCATCCCAGACAGAAGCATCATAGCCGGAACGTTTCAGCGCAAGACCGACGTTCAGCCATTCCTGATAATCCAGCGTTGACGGATTGATATAGTCCAGCAATTCTTCAAGATTTGTGTTATCATAATTAGAATTCAAAATTCATCACTCCGGGAGATAGGTTTCGGGGTTGATATCCGCCGGAACGCCCTTCCAGCCGAGCGCGGCGATTCGGGTAATCATGGCGGAAGCCTGTTCAAACGTCCAGTTTCCGACATGCTGAAAGTCGTAGCGTTCGAGACATCGAATCTGTTTCGGTGTGGCAAGCCCGGCAGAACGGCGGCTTTCAAGGCGATTCAGAATCAGGGAAGCTTTTCCGGCGCATTCGATTTCGTCGGGGAAGATACCAGCTTTTTCGAGGGCTTGTTTCTGTTTTTCGGTGACGGGTGCGGCTTCCCATCCGAACGCCGGGACATAGCCGGATAAATCTTCTGACTGAATACTCATCTCGAACTGGAGAGGGTCAACAAGCTTTCGTTTTCTGCCTTTCATTTCGCTGAGGGTTTTGGCGAGGGCGGATTCTCTCTGCTGCACGACAGTTTCGCAGGCTTCTTTTTCGACATCTTCGAGATTGAGAGGGCAGCCGGATTCTGCGAGCTTTTCGGTCATTTTGTCGGCGACTTCCTTGTTTTCGGCGATAAGGCAGGCAGGGCGGCAGAGTTCATGCCGTTCGGTATGCCAGAGGAAATCCAGCAATAATAAATTTTCTTTTCCGGCAGAAAGCCGAGTTCCTCTGCCGACCATCTGAGAATACAAGCTCCGGACTTTTGTCGGGCGGAGTACTATCACGCAGTCGACAGACGGGCAGTCCCAGCCCTCTGTCAGCAGCATCGAATTGCAGAGAACGTTATACTTTCCGGCATCGAAATCAGATAAGATTTCGGCTCTGTTTTCGGATTCGCCGTTGACTTCGGCAGCCCTGAACCCGTGCTGATTCAGAATATCCCTGAATTTCTGAGAAGTCTTGATTAACGGCAGAAAGACGACTGTTTTCCGGTTTTTACAATAATTCTGCATTTCGCTTGCAATCTGTTCCAGATACGGGTCAAGGGCGGAATCAATCTCACTCGCCTTGAAATCGCCTGCCTGAACGGAAACGCCTGTAAAGTCGATTTTCAGCGGAATCGTCACCGCCTGAATCGGGCAGAGATATTTTTCATGAATCGCCTGCGGAAGCGTATACTCATAAGCGAGCGAATCGAATACTTTTCCGAGGTTCTGCATATCGCCCCTGTCAGGAGTCGCCGTCACGCCCAGAACTTCGGCATTCTGAAAATAATGCAGAATTCTCTGATAGCTGTCAGAAACGGCGTGATGCGCTTCGTCAATGATAATCACATCGAAATAATCCTGTGCGAACTTTGCAAGGCGTGACTCTCTCATAAGCGTCTGGACGCTTCCGACGGTAATCCTGAACCAACTTCCGAGGCAGGACTGTTCCGCCTTTTCGACAGCACAGCCCAGTCCGCAGGCATGGAGAATTTTATCGCTTGCCTGTTCCAAAAGTTCGCCCCTGTGTGCCAGAATCAGCACGCGCTTTTTCCGGCGGACGCAGTCTTCGGCGATTTTTGCGAAGACTATCGTCTTTCCGCACCCGGTCGGCAGAACTAACAAAGTTTTCTGAACACCGTTCTCCCACTCGGAGAGAACGGCATGTTTTGCGGATTCCTGATACGGTCTTAAAGTTATCATAAAACTTATCCTTTCCAGTTCGGCTGATACGGCTTGAAGCTTGCAGGCTGTTCGGAAAGCGGCTTTTCATCTGCCGGATAGAATTTTTCGATTCTGTTGTTCTGATGTTCCTTTCCGTCCGTGCCGGTATACTTGTTTACACTGACTCTGCACATACCGGTTTTACCGATGGTTTCCATCCATTTCATCTGGAAGCCCTTCTGATTTTTCTGCATCATGCCGACGGAAACGAAAAACTGACTGAGTTTCCAGACCATATTCGAGTGAAGCAGGAAGTTTTCTTTTGCCGAGCCTTCCTGACCGTCCGGTGAAATCAGCGTGAATTCGGCGATAATCTTCTTGCAGGGCGGAATCTTCGCACTGCCTTCGTGACGCGCCTGTGTGATGTTCGTCACCCGGAACTGATAGTCACCTTCGGGCAGGACTGTGAAACTTTCGGCATAGTCGATAGTGCCGTCCCATCCCATTTCTGCGTTCTGATTCTGAGAATAATAATTAGCCATAATAAAAGCTCCTTTCAAAATTTAAAAATTAATCAAACGGAAGATAATCCACACAGTGTTTCTGTACTGCTGTGAAGACTTCCTGCCAGTTGGCAGTCAGCCAGTCGTGATAATCTTCCGGATAATCCTGCAATTTCATGTCAGACGGGAAATATTTCCAGAT
>DJXC01000001.1 GCA_002449575.1 Ruminococcus sp. UBA7014 | reverse complement strand
GTATCAGCAGTAACGCTGACAGTATAAACACCATCACCCTTAATATCTGCGATACCGGCATTATAAGAAAGCATATAGCCGTCTTTTTCTGCACTGCCCCAGTACTGAATCCACCACTGACCGTCTACAATGGCAAGATAAGCCTGACCGGGCTGTGCGGAATTGGCAGGTTCAAATTCTACATCCTGAGCAGCCGTCACTTCCTGTGCGGCTGTAGAAGAAGCAGAAGCTGCATCTGCCGGAGCATCAGCTTCCGCAGCACTTGCATCAGCACCGCCGTTTGCAGCAACCGGAGAAGTTTCCGGAGCTTCCTGCACAATTTCGGAACTTGTAGTTCCAGAGGCATTGCTTTCCGGTGCAGAACCGCCGCAGGCTGTAAATGCAGCACCCATCATCAAGGCAGCCGTCAGACAGGCAAGATATTTTCTCATTCTCATAAGTATAATCCTCTTTTCATAGTTTTCAAGAACAAATATATTTCTATATTTTATATCATACACGATTTTTCAAAAAAGTGCAATATACGAAATGCAAGAATTTTAGGGATGCTTTTCGTTCAAAACTGTCATAACCGACAAAAAACATCATTTTTTTCAGGAATCCAGTTCGCAGAGTTCAGCAAAACAAGCTTCAGAGAGATTTTTTGCCTGTTCCATTTCGGCGCAGATTTCCTGCATTTTCTGATAATCTGTACAAATTTCAGGAAGTGTCAGTTTTTCTTCGAGTGCAGCAATCTGCAATTCCAGAGTTTCGATTTGCTGTTCCAGTTCCCGGATTCTGTTTCGGCGGGCAGCATCTGCACTTCGCTGGGCTTTGGAACGATGAGAAGAAGCAGCGGCAGCTTGTTTTGCCTGTTTTGCCTTTTCCAGTTGTTCCGCCTGCGCCTGTGCCTGTGCAGCGGCTTTCTGTCTTGCTTTTTCTTCGAGATATTTTTCAAATCCGTAAGGGTGCAGAACTGCACCTTCTGGCGTAAGTTCCAGCAATTGCGTTGCCAGTTTTTTCAGGAAATATCTGTCATGAGAAACAAACAGCAGTGTTCCGGTATAAGTATCCAATGCTTCTTCCAGAACTTCTTTCATAGGCAAATCCAGATGATTTGTCGGTTCATCAAGCAGCATCACATTTGCATGTTCCAGCATGAGCAGTGCGAAACAGACTCTTGCACGTTCGCCGCCGCTAAGTGCAGAAACTGGTTTGAAAACATCTTCTCCGGTAATGCGAACCTGTCCGAGCAGATTCCGGACTTCACCGTCAAGCAGGGCGGGGAAGCGGTCATGCAGTTCGTCAATGACAGTATTTTCCGGATTCAGATTTGTGCTTTCCTGGTCGAAATACGCTGTTTTAATATTTTTATTAAATCTGATAATGCCGTTATGCGGCAGAAAATTCAGAATTTCTTTCAGAAGTGTCGACTTGCCAATGCCATTGACTCCGATAATGCCTAATTTTTCACCACGGCGAACAGTAAAATTAATATCCTCCAGCAATTTTTTCCGGTCTGCACCTTCACCGACAGAAATATCTGCATGTTTCACTTCCAGTACTTCCTGAGGCGGTTCAGTTTCATAAGTAAAGCATAATCCGGCACGCTTCTGTGCTGTAACGGGTTTTTCGATACGTTCCATTTTATCAAGCTGTTTCTGACGGCTTTTCGCACTTTTGGAAGTAGATGCCCTTGCCATATTCCGGGCAACATAATCTTCTAATTTGGCAATTTCTTTCTGCTGGAGTGCGTATTCTTTCGCCTGCCGTTCGACAGCAGCGGCTTTCAGAACTGTATAATCTGAATAATTGCCTTTGAATCTGGTCAGTCTGCCGTGTTCAATTTCGCAGATGCTTGTGCAGAGTTTATCCAGAAAATAGCGGTCATGTGAAACTATCAGGAGTGCGCTCCGGCTGGATTGCAGATAATCTTCCAGCCATTGAATTGTTTCAAAATCCAAGTGGTTGGTAGGTTCATCAAGAATCAGCAGATTTGGTGATTCCAGAAGCAGTTTGCAAAGGGCAAGCCTTGTTTTTTCGCCGCCGCTGAATCCTGAAACGGTTCTGTGAAATGTTTCCTGTGTGAATCCCATACCAAACAGGACAGTCCGGATTTTCACTTCGATTTCGTAGCCACCGTTCATCTGAAACCATGCAGAAAGGCGGTCATATTCTTCCAGAATTTTTTCGTCATGAGCGGCGAGCTTGTGTTCCAGTTCCCGGATTTTCTCCTGTGTCCGGAGCAAATCAGAAAAGACACTCTGCATTTCCTCCCAGACGGTCAGACTGGAATCCAGTGCGGCAGACTGTGCCAGATAGCCGACAGAAGTCTTTGCTGCACGGATAATCTGTCCGTCACCTTCCTGTTCATGGTCGGGAAGAATCTGATGAAGCAGAATTTTTAATAAAGTCGATTTTCCGCACCCGTTTGCACCGATTAAGCCGATTCTGTCATTATCTTCAATCTGCAAATCAATATCTGACAGTAATTTTACGCCGTTATAAACTTTATTTATCTTCACTGCTTTGAGCAGCATAATATCACCCTTGATTTCTTATTTTTTCTTTTTCAATTCATTCAGAAATAATTGACGAATTTTCTGTTTGCCCTCTGGTGTATCAATTTCTTCCTGATTGATTTCGCCTTTATAAATCATTTCCATCATAGCAATATAAGCTTCGCCGAGCGCAGCAGTCAGAACGCCGGCAGTTCCGCCGGAAATAGCACTGCCGGCAACAGTGCCCGCACCGGGAATCAGTTTCAGGAGTCCGGAAACAATCGTCCGACCCAAAAATGTTGCACCGGCTGACCCAATCGTTGCTGACAAAAAACAGGTGAGCACTTTATTTGGAATATGGAGTCCAAATACCGCTGTAATTGCTGCCAGCATACTGAACTGGAGTGGTACTAGCACAGCAGCATCAGCAACTGGAATCGGTGTCGCACCTGCTGCCACTGCTGAAGTCACTGCTGTCGCAACCGTTGCCTGTGCTTTGTTTTTTTTCATTTTCAGCGAAACTTTCTGGACATTAATAAGTGTCACCTTTAATTGCTCCGGGAGAACTTGCTCCATAGCGGCAATTAAATTTATCAGACCATAGGCAGGAAAAGGTTCTTCCGGCTTTGCCACAACAGGAATGATATTGCACAGATTCATATTTTCTTTTTCAATTTCCCGTTTCAGTTCTTCGGCACGTTTCTTGAAAAAGGACTGTGTCAGGACAATAAAGACCGGAACAGGATTTTCCTTGTTTTCTTCGGTAAACTCTTTCAGCCATTGCAGTTCTGATTCTTCTATCCGGCTGGACTGTGCATTGATACAGTACCAGATGCAGTGAATTGCATTATCCAGCTCGGTATTCTGCTTTTTGACATGGGAATAGAAATCCCCTTTTTCATTATCGAATGACGACACACCAAAACGAGTCAGTTTTAGTACATCTTCTTTTAATTTTTCCTGCTGTTCTTTTTCCAGTTCCAAACCGGGCGTATCGAAAATCCGGAGAGGAATATTTTTATTTACATAATATCTGATTTTCTGTGTTACAGGTCTTCCGGTGCTTTGTGCTGCGAATTCTTCACCAAAAACTGCATTAATCAGGGTACTTTTCCCGACTCCGGTTTTTCCAATCACAATGATATTCAGTTTGCTCATATTATTTGTAGCCTGATTGATTTTTTCCATACACTTTGCTACACCTTGTTCCAAAGTATAGCACTGTGCCTGTTCAAGGTAACTGAGCATAATTATTCCTCCGGTTCTTCTGTAGGATATTCATATTCTTCATACTCGTCATCTTCTTCAGGGACAGGATACATTTTTTGATATACTTTGCTTGTCACTTTATCAAGAAGAATGGGAAGAAATAAAAAGCTTGCCACTGCTGCGACAATACTGCCGAGAATATAAAACAGTGTGAATTTCTTTTTTTCAGTCTTGGCTTTTTTCATAGCAATCAATCCTTTCGTTAAAATTTATAAATCAATTTCCAGACCTACCGGACAATGGTCACTGCCCATGATTTCCGGATAGATTTCTGCTTTGCTGATGTTATCTGCAATTCTGTCCGAAACCAGAAAATAGTCAATTCTCCAGCCGACATTTCTGTCTCTTGCCTGACGCATATATGACCACCATGTATAGGCATCTTTCCGGTCAGGGTGCAGATACCGGAAAGAATCCGTAAATCCGGCAGATAATAATTCCGAAAATTTTCCACGTTCTTCATCAGTGAATCCGGCATTGCCAATATTGGCTTTTGGGTGTTTCAGGTCAATTTCCTGATGTGCGACATTCATATCACCGCAGATGATAACAGGCTTGTCCTTATCCAGTTTCTGCATGAACTTCCGGAAATCGTCTTCCCATTCCATGCGATAGCCGAGCCGTGTCAGTTCACGCTGTGCGTTCGGAACGTAGACATTCACCAGCTGGAATTTTTCATATTCAGCGATGATAGTCCTGCCTTCCGTCGTATGCACTCCATAATTATATGTTATCTTAAGAGGCTGCTGTTTTGTGAACAATGCCGTTCCGGAATAACCTTTCTTGACTGCACTGTTGAAATACTGTTCATAGCCGTTAAATTTTGTTGTCACCTGTTCCGGCTGCATTTTCGTTTCCTGAATGCAGAACATATCTGCATCAAGGGCTTTGAAGTGTGCTTCAAAACCCTTGTTCAGATTTGCCCGGAATCCGTTGACATTCCATGAAATCAGTTTCAT
>DJXC01000132.1:396-13092 GCA_002449575.1 Ruminococcus sp. UBA7014 | reverse complement strand
ATCGTTCCGGACTGCTGGATTTATGTGCAGGATACCGGTGTGCGACTCGGCAGAATCCAGATTTTCAATAACTGGTCACCCTATATGGTACAGAACCCGGCACAGCAAGTCTGGATTGGTCTTGAATACTTCTGTACAGAAGGCAGCCGCTTCTGGCAGCTGACAGATGAGGAAAGCCGTGACTTCGCTGTCGGCGAACTCCGTCAGATGGGAGTACTGGCACAAAATACAGAAGTCCTCGATTATCACAGAGAACGTGTCAAGAAAGCCTATCCGGCATATTTTGATACTTATGAAAATATGGACGATTTAATCGCTTATCTCAGTAAGTTTGAAAATCTCTACTGTGTCGGCAGAAACGGTCAGCACAGATATAATAATATGGACCATTCTATGCTGACTTCTTTTGAAACAGTCAGAAATATTCTTTCCGGAAACACAGATAAAGAAAATATCTGGAATGTCAATACTGAACAGGTTTATCATGAAACCAATAAGGAGAATGAATGACACCAGAAGAGATAACTGAAATACAGGAAGAAAATTCTGAAACATTATCGCCAGAAGATGTAACTGAAATACAGGAAGAAATTCCTGACAAAAGACAGAAGATAAAAAAAATTCTGGAGCTGTACAGAAAGGGCGGAAGTGTTTTGCTTCTGCTCTTGGCTGTGGTGCTGGTCGGGTATTATATCCTGTTCCCATCAAGAGGATATTTTCATTCTGATACAGCAGATACCATTATGTGGGCAGAAGCTTCTTATGAATCTGGTAAAATCTTTGACCCTGATTTTGGGTATGCCTGTCTTCTGCCGTTCGGTACAAGCCTGATTATGCAGGCTCTCATGCCGTTTACTGGAGTCACTATGACAACACATGTGCTTGGTATGCTTATCTTTTTCCTGTTGTTTTCCGGAACGCTGATACTCATGCTCCGGCGGATGGGCTGGAATATTGGCTGGATTTCTCTGACAGTTACTTCTGTTCTGATGATATGTTCCGGAAGTGTAAAACTGCGGGAAATCTTCTGGGGACATACAATTTATTACAGTCTGGGTGTACTTTTTATCTTTACCGGACTTTCAATGATATTCCGGCAGATGCAGCTTGCAGAACAGGCAGAAACGCTTGTCAGCCCAAAAAAGAAAAAAGAAAACCGGCTGCAACTGATTTTGTGCTGTATTGTCATTTTTATCTGGTTCTTGCTGACAGGAACTGACCAAATCAGTGCCATCACAATTTTTTCGCTTCCTGTCATAGGTGCAGTTTTCTGTGAACGCTGGCTTGATAAAAATACTAATCTTCTTTCTAAGCGGAATCTGTATGCACTGATTGTTCTGCTGATTATGCTCATCGGTACGGTTGCCGGATATTTCCTGACAAAATATCTTGCCGGAGATATTACGGCTAATTATGCGGATTCTTATTCACAATATTCCAAAATGGACAAGTGGCTTGACAATTTTCATAAATTTCCCATTGCATGGCTTTCTTTGCTTGGTGTGGAAATTGCGGATAATGAACCTTTGATGAGCGGGAAAAGTGTGCAGGCACTTATGATGATTATTACAGGCATTTTTATGCTGCTGTTGCCGGTCATTGCCTTGTTTTTCTGGAAACAGATGCAGGATGCAAAATTGAAAATCCTGCTCCTGACATACTGGTTCATGACATTGCTTATCATGATGGGCTATATTATGGGAAAACTTTCCGTAGCCAACTGGCGACTTTCTCCGATTGTGGCGATGTCAGTGGTTGTTTCACTTGCATTTCTCCGCTGGGCTTTCTCACAGACAGAATGGCAAAGAATTTCTGTCCTGCTGTTGGTGTGCATGATGTTCGTCAGCGGAATTCATGCAAAGACAATTGCGGCTATGCCAAAAGATAATACTTCCAAAAACGGACTCTATGAAGTCGCCGCAGAAATGGAAAGAAGAAATCTGAATTATGGATATGCTTCTTTCTGGAATGCCAATGCGCTGACAATTATTTCAGATTCTAAAGTGAAAAGCCGGGGCGTGGCAATTGATAACGGCGTATGGTTCAGAAAATATCAGGTCAGTGAACGCTGGTTTAAAGAACAACCCGGACAAAGCACTTATTTTCTGTTGCTGACCAATAAAGAAGCGGAATCACTCCGTGAAATAAATTGGGGAACACTGGAACGTCCTCACGCAGAATTTACTTTTAAAAACTATGAAGTCTGGGTATTTGAAAAAAATATTTTTTAACAAAATAATCCTCTGAAATCAGATTCAGAGGATTATATTTTTTGGGATTAATCAAAATCTTCCGGAACTGGAGGTGCAGTTTCATAATCTGGTGAAGAAGTTTCCGGAGTCAGAGTTGGTGCTGTTTCCGGAGCTTCCTGGGGATATTCTCCTTCTGTGACGGGAGCAATGGAAGGTGCAGTCTCCAGAGTCACACCAGAATCATCTAATTCTTCTGTTTCAGTCTCAGGTGCAGCAGTTTCCGGAATTGTTGTTGTCTGTTCTGGTTCTGTCATAACAGGTGTAGTTTCCGGATTGCTTGCATAGAAGATTTTCAGGGTTTCCTCACCAGTCAGGTCAAAGATGTCACCGGCTTCCTTGTTAAGTTCTACAACATAGCCAGTTTCAAAGCTGTAATTGACAATTGCTTCGGTGGTATAGTTTGTCAGTCCAAGTGCCTCAAGTTCAGCTTCATAGTCTTTCAGGGTTTTGCCTGTGTAATCTGGAAGCTGAATCGAAGAAGGTCCTTTGCTGACAACTACTTTTACAGTCGAGCCGCTGTTAAAAGTTTCTCCGGCTGGAATTTCCTGTTCGACAATAATGCCAGCTTTATAATTATCACTGAAAGCGTAGATAGGCTCAAGATATAACCAGCCGTCTGTTTCGAGCTGTTCTTTCTTGAGTTCATAGCTCATGCCGACAAGAGAAGGCATCTGACTGTCTCCCTGTACTTCGGTAGGCACAGAAGCTTCGGCAGAAGATTCTGTGACAATATTATTTTCCGTCACGATTTCTGTCGGGACAGTTGTGGTTTCTGTCTGTGAATTCAGGGAAGATGTTCCTTTCTGGTTCATAATGCTAATCATAATGATAGCGATTACCAGCAGAATGCAGATAGTCATGACCGCAATAATCAGCGGTGTGCGGAGAGGTTCTGTCGTGCTTTCCTGACCGGGAACAGCATAATCAATATCATCCTCTTCCTGCTGTTTTTTCTTATTTTCATTTTTTTTCCGGCGGGAAGGTTCTGGCGGAATCGGCTTAGGTTCGGCAGGTTCTTCGGTCTGCTCAAACAGTTGTGTTACCAGTTCGGTAATCGTCTGGGTACGTTTTTCAGAATCCAGACACAGTCCCTTGACAATCGCTTCAGAAACATTTTTAGGAATATTTTGATTCAGTTCATAAGGTGCGCTGAGATTGTCTTGCTGAAGGCGGCTTGGTGCATCCACGGGCTGACAGCCTGTCAGCAGCCGGTACAATACGGCGCAGATACCGTAAACATCTGTAAAAGTTCCCTGTTTTGCACCAGGAGTATATTGTTCCGGTGCAGCATAGCCCTGAAAGAGTTCCGAAGGCAGTTCCAGATGCATTGTGCGTACATCATAAATACTGAACCCACACAGACGCAGTTCGTTTTTCGGCGTAACATAAATTGTATCCGGACTGATTGCCCGGTGAATGACATGACTGTTATGCATCAGGCTCAGTGTGGTGAAAAATGTCGGGAACATGGAAGAAACCTGATGCCATGTCAGTTCCCCGGCATGGTCTTTCAGATATTCTACCAGTTTGATACCTTCAAGATATTCATAAACAACATAGGTTGTATTATTTGCGGTAAACATATCTAGTGTCGGAATGATATGCTGTAAATTTCGCATTTGTGCAAGGCTTTTATTCAGGTCGCTAAACTCTGCCATAAGTGCTTTATACTGCACGACACGTTCCGGAAGTACGCTGATTGTTGCACGACCTCTGACACGGCGGCACAGTCCGACAGGCATATATTCACGAATCAGCACTTTGCAGCCAATAGAGGAATTATAGCCAATATAGTTTGCACCTTCGCTGTTGTGTCCGATTTTCACACCAATGGTGTAGCGGTCATTCAGTTCTGTGCCGGGAGGTGCATAATTGGGGTCATAGGGTGTATCATCCGGATAGCCGCAGTAAGGGCAGATTCTGAATCTTGCCGGTTTCATTTCCATACAGTTGTAGCAGCGGATTTTTTCATCCATTCGGAATCCCCCTTTCCTGATTTGAATTTTTAGCTTCACTTATTATGATATCATATTTTTGAGTTGTTGTCAACTTTTTTCCGAAGTTGTCAATCATTTATTTTCAGAATTGTATTTGTTTTGTAACATTCTTTTATTTTTCAGCAATTTTTACAACTGAATCAGATGTCTGTGCAGCAGTTCCTGTGCAGCAAGCAGAATACTGATTCTGCCGCTGTTCCAGCTTAGTCCGCCCTGAAGCCATGCGGCATACGGCGGGCGAAGCGGTCCGTCAGCAGAAAGTTCAATAGATGCGCCGTTTGTGAATGCGCCTGCTGCCATGATAACCTGATTTTCATAACCGGGCATGTCCCACGGTTCAGGCGTGACATAGGCATCGACAGGAGAACCTTTCTGGATACCCTGACAGAAAGCAATCAGGTTTTCCGGTGTGCGGAGTTCTATAGCTGTAACAATATCGCCTTTCGGTTCATTTGTGCCGGGAGTACAGCGGAAGCCGAGCATGGTGAATAATTCTGCGGCAAAAGATGCTGTTTTCAGCGCATTGGCGACAATATCAGGAGCAAGATATAAGCCCTGGAATAATTCACGGTTCATGCCAAGTGTACAGCCGACTTCTTTTCCAAGTCCGACACAGGTCAGGCGATAGGCACAGAGTTCTACAAGATTCGACTTTCCGGCGATATAGCCTCCTGTTCTGGCAATGCCACCCCCGGCATTTTTAATCATCGAGCCGATGATAATATCAGCCCCGATGGCAGGCGGTTCGGTTTCTTCGACAAATTCTCCATAGCAGTTATCTGTCATGATGACAGCTTCCGGATTGGCTTTCCGGATAGTTTCACAAAGTGCTTTCAGTTCGGAGACAGTAAAGGCAGTTCTTAAATCATAGCCCCGTGAACGCTGAATATAAGCGATTTTTGCGCCTTTGATATTTTCAGAAACGGCTTTTAAATCAGGCTTGCCGTCAGGAGTCAGAGCAATGATTTTATATTTTACACCGAAATCTTTGAGTGAACCGTTTCCGGGTGTTCCAGTAATGCCGATAACTTCGTGAAGGGTATCATAAGGCGTTCCAGTAACGAATACAATTTCGTCATCTGGTCGCAGCAAGCCAA
This sequence comes from Ruminococcus sp. UBA7014, assembly GCA_002449575.1. Classification (GTDB taxonomy): domain Bacteria; phylum Bacillota; class Clostridia; order Oscillospirales; family Ruminococcaceae; genus UBA3855. Next base: position 7,746 of record DJXC01000132.1, on the reverse strand, counting down.
ATAAAGCAACTGTGAGCGCATGTGTGCCGGATACAAAGTTATGACGGACAAGTGCATCTTCTGTACCGAGTACCTGCGCCCAGACTTTATCCAGAATGTCACGTCCGAAATCGCCATAGCCATAGCCGGTACTTGCACCGAAACAGGCTTCACTGACTTTATTGTCTGCAAAAGCTTTCAGCACTTTTGCGGCATTATGTCTTGCCGTGCGGTCAATTTTTGCAAAACAGGCAGCACAGTTTTGTTCTGCCTGTTCAGCAAGAGCTTCCAGACGAGGGTCAATTTCAAAAAAATCATGTATTGCCATTGTCAAGCAGTCCTTTCATGATGCTGTCCTGTGCATCTGGTGTATATTCCAGTACATATTCTGTATCTACGACTTTAAAGCCGATTTCACGGTAAAAGCTTTCACGGATATCCAGTGCATACAGAACGGCTTTTTTGTCGAACTGTGCGAGGAATCCGGCAAGCCAGCGGAGAAACATTCTTGCATGTCCCAGACCTCTGGCTTCGGGAAGAGTTGCCACCTGTCCGACAAGTACATGATTGTCAATATCAAACATGATAGTGGCAGTAGTACTGTTTTTGTAGTTCAGTACATGGCTGACACCATGACGGCATCTGTGGGAAGTGTCTGTCAGCCAAAGAGAATAGTCTTCCAGATTCGGGAATCCGGCATGAAGTATCTGATACACATCTTCCAGAGAAGGGTTGAATTCGACAGCCTCTTCTTCAAAGTCCGCATTTTCGGCATCCGGCTGAAGTTCAAAAGTTGTCCGGTGCAGAGACTGGTAATCCGGCAGCAGCCAGGATAATTTTTCTCTGACAGGTTCATTGCATTCAATTCTGAATGGTTTATGCATATTCAGGAAAGCCGCCAGATTTTCGGTTTCAGATTCTTCTGCACTGACAATCAGTACAGTACTGTTGAATTGCAGCATGACACCATCTTCACCGACAGTATAGAACTGACAGAAAGGATAATCAATGCCATAGGCTTTATAATAGGAATACATTTTTCTGCCACGCCATGTCTTGCGGAGCAGATAAGTATTCAAATCGCAGTCTTTAGTAATTTTTCTAATCATAATTCATGCATTCTTTCCAGCATTTTTTCAGCTAGCTGATAGGTATTTGTCATATCACTGATTTGTGCAGTGCAGTAAGGTGAGTGCAGATAACGGCAGGGAATCGAAAGGGCAAGCGTTCTCACGCCGTTTCGTGAAACATGTACTGAGCCGGCATCATTGCCGCCTGCAATCCGGGATTTGGTCTGACAGGGAATTCCTGCTTTTTCTGCTTCTGCAAAAGCCAGATGATATAATTCTTTATCGTAGATTGTCGCCCTGTCCATGAATAATGCAACTGCACCTTTTCCCAGATGACATACAGCATTGCCGTCATGAACACCGTCAAGGTCAGCAGCCGTTGTTGTTTCAAGAATCAGTGCAAAATCCGGATTTACTGCATAAGCAGCAGTTTTACTGCCACGGAGTCCGATTTCTTCCTGTACAAAAAAGCCGAACCATGTGTCATAAGCAATTTCATTTTCCAGTAATTGCAGCATTGCTGCACAGCCGAAACGGTCGTCAATCGCCTTGGAAGCAACACGGTTTCCGCCGAGTTCCGCCCATTCGCTGTAATAGCAGACGGCATCACCGGGCAGAATGTGTAAATGAATCGTTTCGGCTCTGGAGTTTGTGCCAATATCCAGAATCAGATTTATCTTTTTCGGTTTTTCTTCACGTTCTTTTTCACTGAGCTGATGAACAGGCTTACAGCCGATAACACCGAATCTTTCAGCTTCGGGAAGATATACCGCTCTGCCAATAGCGACATCAGGGTCAACACCGCCGACAGTATCAAGCATACATTTTCCATCAGGAAGAATTTCTGTAATGATAAAGCCGACTTCGTCCATATGTGCGCCGATTAGCACTGTATTTTTCGCTTGGTTTCTGCCTTTTTTATGAACCAGTAAATTTCCGAGCGCATCCGTCCGGCATTCCAGAATATCCGGAAACTGATTGATTTTTTCTTCCAGATATTCCCGGATTTTCGCTTCATCTCCGGAAATGCCATTCAGGGCGCATAATTCTTTGAGATAATTCAGCATTTTGTACACCCCCTGAGATATTCAGCGATTAATTTTCCGGTAGATTTGATGTCATTCAGGTCAACGACTTCAACAGGCGTATGCATATAATATAAAGGTATTGAAACAGTGCAGGCTTTTACACCCTCACGGCAGACGGAAAAATCATCTGCATTTGTGCCGGTTTTGCCGGACATTGCTTCAAACTGATAGGGAATATTTTTATCAGCGGCAAGATAAGCCAAATCATGAGAAACTTTTCTTGACAGTGACGGCGAAAAGCCAATCATTGTGCCTTCGCCGGCTTTGCCAGTGCCTTTTGTACCATCTCCGGCAAAGGAAACATCAACAGCAAGGGCAATATCCGGATTGATGGCATAACAGCCTGTTTTTGCACCGCAGCCGTTGACTTCCTCACGGTTTGAGAATAATATACTGACTTTGCAGGGCAGTTTTTCTTTGTAGATAAGGGAAACTGCATACAGAATGGCAGCAATTCCGGCTCGGTCATCCAGTGCGGGAGAGGTAAATCTGTCTCCGGCAAGTGTTCCGGTTCTGCCTGTGAATGTCACGCTGTCACCCAGAGAAAGAATTTCTTTGAGTTCTTCTGCCGGATAGCCGGTATCAATCCGGACTTGTGTCATTTTCTGCACTTTTTCTTCTCCGTTGTTCAGATGTGGCGGCAGTGTGGAGATAATGCCGGGAATGTCCTTCTTCCCGTGAAGGATAACTTTCTGAGCCGGAAACCATCTTCTGTCCAGACCACCGACATTTCCTACACCGACAAAGCCGTCATCTGTAATTTCAGTTACTATCAAGCCTATCTGGTCAAGATGGGCATCCAACATGACATGAGAGGCATTTTCATCAGCGCATTCTAACACGCCAATGACATTGCCGTTTTTTATCTCTACAGAAGAACAGTATTTTTTCAGATAATCTGCTGCTGTTTTTGCGACAGCAGTTTCATCTCCGGAAATGCCTGTTGCTTTGCAGAGTGCAGAAAGTATTTTTATCAATACAGAAGTTCTCATTCTGACAGCTCCTTTATCAGTCTCTTGAAATGCTGACCACGGATTTCAAAATTTGGATACCAGTCGAAACTTGCACAGGCAGGGGAAAGGGTGACAATATCACCGGGCTGTGCTTCTTTGTGAGCTGTTTCAACGGCTTCTTCCATCGAATTGACATGAATGATTTTCAGGGTTTGCGGATTGTAATTTTTGGCAGAAGTAACAGCTTTTTCGATTTTATCGGCAGTCAGACCCATCAGGATTAAAATCTTGACTTTGTCGCAGACAGTTTCTGCCATCGGTTCAAATGGAATTTTTTTATCATAGCCTCCGGCAAGAACGATTAATTTCTGATTGAAACTGTTCAGACCAGCAAGCACTCTGGTCGGGCTGGTGGCGATACTGTCATTATAGTATTTTACGCCGTTCAGTTCACGGACGAATTCAATTCTGTGTTCTACACCGCCAAATTCTTTTGCTACTTTGACAATCGCTTCGGCAGGCACTTCACCCCAGAGGGCAGCAATCACACCAAGAAAGTTTTCGACATTGTGCATACCCGGAATGCGGATTTCATCTTTCTGAATCACAGGGGTGATTTCACCGTTTTCGATATAGCATAACATGCCGTCCTCTCGCAGAAAAGCACCTCTTTCGGGAATTTCCCGGCGGGTAAACCAGTTCAGTTTTCCCCGGACAAGCCCGGAAAGGGCTTTTGTCCCCTGATTGTCAAGATTCAGGACAGTTCTGGAAAATGCATTCTGATGTGTAATCAGGTTTGTTTTAGACTGTGTATATTCTTCCATCGTGCCATGTACATCCAGATGATTCGGTGTGATATTTGTGATTAATGCTGTATCCGGAGATTTTCTCATAGAAATAAGCTGAAAACTGGAAAGTTCTACAACAGCAACATCTTCTTCCTTGATGTCTTCGATAACAGGAAGAAGCGCACGTCCGATATTGCCGCCTTTATGAACAGTTTTTCCGGCTTCTGTGAGAATTTCGGCGATTAAGGTTGTAGAAGTGGATTTGCCGTCCGAACCGGTCACACCATAAATTTTGCATGGGCATAAATCAAAGAAGACTTCCATTTCCGAGGTAATGACAACACCATGCTGACGTGCTTTTGTCAGTGCCGGGTTGTTGAAATACATGCCCGGTGTTCTGAATACAACATCAAAATCTGTAAGGGAATCCAGATAGGTTTCACCAAGAATAAATGTGACATCAAGAGCAGATAATTCATCATAGACTTCCTGAAATTTATCTGCACTTCTTTTGTCGCAGACAGTGACAGGAATATTCTTTTCCCGGAATTTCCTGATTAATTCTGTATGGCTCACACCTGTGCCGATGAAAGCCACTTTTTTGGATTTCATATCTTCAAAAAAAGCTTGAATTTTACTCATAACAGCCTCCTGTAAGTACTGGAAAAATAATGTGCCATATTCTATTATAGCAGATTCTTTCTGAAAAATCAATGTTTTTCAGAAAAAACTTGACTTTTTATCAGAATTGTGTTATTGTTATAATAGGACTTTATGTCAGGACAGAAGAAAGGATGTGAATTTATGGAATTATGTGCAGGACAGTATCGTTATCTGCTGTGTATCTATCGCATGGGACATGAAAGAAACAGAATCCGCTGTGTAGATATTGCTAACGATTTAGGTGTGACTCGACCCAGTGTCAGCAAAATGATGAAATGCATGGTGAGAATGGAACTAATTGAACCGGATTACTGCGAAGCCGTCAGACTTACACCAATCGGCAGGGAAATTGCGGAACATTTCAATGAAGATTATGATATTACTTATGCCTTCTTCCGGAGAATCCTGAAACTTACTCCGGCGGAATCCAAAGAAAATGCATTTTTATTTCTTTCGACATTTCCTGAGAATACTGTCAAGAAATTAGGTACGGTCACAAGCCGAAGCCTTGAACATATCAAAAAAAGTCACCCCGTAGAGAAAAAATAATTATTTTATGAAAGGATAAGTTATTATGCCGTTTATCAATGTCAAGACAAATCAGAGTGTTTCCAAAGCACAGCAGGAAACCATCAAAGCCGGACTCGGAAAAGCAATTGCCACACTGCCGGGTAAATCTGAACAGTGGCTCATGGTCGGAATCGAACCGGAATATATTCTCTATCATCAGGGAACAGATGCCCCGGCTGCTATGGTAGAAGTACAGGTTTTCGGAGGAGCTGCCGGAACTGCTTACAGCAAACTGACCGGACAAATCAGCGAAATCCTGAATGCAGAACTTTCTATTCCGAAGAACAGAATCTATGTCAGCTATACCAGCACACCGGACTGGGGCTGGAACGGAAGCAATTTCTGAAAATAAAATTTCTGCCGTACTCGTCACAGAGTACGGCAGTTTTGCATTTTAATTAATATAATTCTCCATTGAGGCGGCAATCATCCACGGAATGTAGGCGCATATTTCAAGCTGCAAAATATCTTCCGGAAATCCCGGCAAAGCGGGACTGACATACTCCGGAATGAAAACGCCAAAACTGTCCGAAATTTTCCAGTCAGAATTTGCCCCCGGTTCGATAAGTCTGCCGACAACATGATAAAATCCGCCGTATAACATGCCGTTATGACGTTTATATTCTTCTTTTTTCGTCCCGAACGGAATGATTTCTGCAATCTGATTCAGGTCATCAATGCCGAATGCCTGAAACTGTTCCAGAATTTCAGGAGGACAGTACTTTGTCCACTGCCGGAAATTCTGACAGCCAAGACAGGCACAATCATTGAGATAATTTGTTTTCTGATAATAATTTCTTGTGGCTTCCGTGTCAATTTCGGCAAGCGTATCTCCAAATTGGAACAGCATAGCAATCAGCCTCCTGATGATATCATTAATAAAATGTAGCAACTTCCTGTTCAGGTGCATCGGTCAGGACAAGGGACTGAATCTGTAAAACAGGTCCTTTGCCTTTATAGAGTTTATGACGCTGAACGGAAATTTTTGCTGTCAGGCGAATCCACTGACGTGCATCAAACATGGGAGCTTTGTCCCATTCGCAGGCAAGCCAGCAGTATTGAATATCTTCTACACAGCAGGTCATGACATGACGACCGGCAGCAAAGACATTTTTCGGGAATTTTTTGTCACGGGCAGCCACGGCACGGAACGTAACGGTTTTATTATGATATTTTTCGGGTTCTTCCATAATGTCACGGTAGAATAAAGCATAGTCTTCATCTTTAATGACAATTTCTTCTGCATTGACATCAAACGGCAGAGGGTCTTGAATATCATCATAAGCCACTTCACCGGAAGTCGTTTCATAGGCAATCTGTGTGCGGCGGCTAATGCCTCTGACGATTTTATGAAATTCCATCTGGTTCATTGTTTCCTTGTTGAATCTGTTGAAAACAACAAGTTCACTGACATTGATTTTATCGACAACAAGACTGCGCATATTTGCATTATAGTTCAGGAATGTGCCGGAATCTACAAAGCACATAGCCTGATAGACTGCCCATTCAACAGGAAGGTTTTCAAATAAGTCGTTGATAGTCCACATGCCGTTATATTCGAGAACGACACGGGTTGCGCCGGATTCTTTCAGAATTTTTTTGAGATTGTTTTCGTTGAAATCTTCCTGTTCGTCAATGACATACTGCACAACATTCTTGTCTTTGCCGGGAAAACGGGAGAAGTCATATTCTTCCTCGCCTTCTTCGCAGAGAAGCAGCAGTGTTTTTTCGCCGTTGTTGAAGCGTTTATCTTCCAAAGTTTCCTGAATGAATTTGGTTTTGCCGCCTTCCAGAAAGCCGACAAACAAATAAACCGGAATATCTTCCGTTTGTGGATTCGTAGGCATAATGAATTATCCTCCTTTTTTACAGAACATGCCGCTGAAGCCAGCGGCATGGATTTTTTAGAAATTATTCAGCGTGGAACAGCTCTGCAATTGCTTTTTCGTTGATATTCGAGCCGATAACGCAAAGTCTGCCAGTTGTGGCGGCACTGCCGTGACGAACGTCCGGTGTACCCGGAACATAGTCATAGTGAATCCACTGACCGTCTGTACCGGCAACAATGCCTTTTGCACGGAGAATCATGCCGTAAGTTTTTTCATCTTCAAGGGCTTCCAGAGCTTTCTGAATTTCTTCAACAGTATACTGTCTTGCAGTTTCCTTGCCCCAGCTGGTAAATACTTCATCAGCATGGTGGTGGTGATGTTCATGTTCGTCATGGTCATGATGGTGATGA
>DJXC01000132.1:0-289 GCA_002449575.1 Ruminococcus sp. UBA7014 | reverse complement strand
GATGGTGATGATGTTCGTGTTCCTCATCTTCGTCATGGTCATGATGGTGATGATGTTCGTGTTCCTCGTCTTCGTCATGGTCATGATGATGATGGTCATGTTTCTTTTCTTCTTCAAGCAAAGCTTTCAGTTCATCATCAAGTGTATTTTTCTGTGTCATAGCAGCAGTGAGCTGTTCGCCGGTGAGTTCGTCCCATTCTGTTGTCACAATAGGTGCAGCAGAATTTTTGTCACGCAGACGTTTGACACAGTCATCCAGTTTTTCCTGAGACAGTCCTTTGGTATGGCT
>DJXC01000126.1 GCA_002449575.1 Ruminococcus sp. UBA7014 | reverse complement strand
TTAGTATACCACATTTGGATTCTTGTGTATACTGGTAAATTCACAATTTTTTTTGTTCATTTTTTCACTTTCAACATTATAGAATTTTTGAGGGACTGAATAGTTACTGCATTTGTACAATTATCTAGCCACAAGAGGATTAATTGATTTGTTATAATATTTGCTTGCATTTACTCGCAAAAGAAACCTTTTACGATATACTCTCAAATATTATAATTAAATTGTATTTGCCAAATTACATCATGAACCGACATGAGCGAAGAGACAAATATAAAACTGTATTTTATTTATTATATCATTTTCCAAAATATATTTCCAGATGTAATTTAAATAAAAATATTTTTATTTTTTGTATATGTTTAACAAGCAAGATTCTGTATCGGAACTCAATATGGTAATGAATATAGATGCAACGGCATTTTTGATTTTGTCATTTCTGAGCCGAAAACTGTGTGCCATATTTCGGGTTATTTGTTCATTCCCCTTCAATCAAAAGAACAGAGCCGGCAACAGCATCAGTCAGATTTCCTGCTACAGTCACTAACTCCTGATAACCTTTTACACTCACTTTCAGAACGCTGTATCCTGTTTCAGGACTTTGAAATGTAATGCGCTCCACTACACAGCGAATTCTTGTCATACTTTCTCAACTCCTATAGCTTAATTATAGCATAATCAGACAAAAAATACAATACTCTGACCATTGAAATTTTCTGAATTTAAGCAGACCGGAGTCACTGCCGACTCCGGTCTGTTTATCATACTGCTTATTGATTTTCTTCAAATGACTTGTTCATAATGTACTGTGCGACTGCTTCCATCGAGATTTTCCAGCTGTTGCCAATCTTGAAGCCTTTCAGCTCTCCCGACCTGAGCAGCTGATATACAGTGCCTTTGCAGACAAGAAGTACTTCTGCCGCCTCATCCGCCGTCAGAATATCTGTTACTTTATCCATCCCTTGCTCACCTTCCATCAAAGAGTCAGTTGTACATATGGTAAATATCTGCTTTCGTCCAATACCATAACCTGCTGCAGATTTTCTTTTATTTCCGGATCAGCACCATTCGGTATTCTAGCTGCTGCCTCCTGCCACCGCCGGAGCATTTCACCCGTTCTGTTAAAGTGCATATCCTCCAGAAGCTGCTCCAGCGGATATTTATATGAAATTAAGATGTGTGCATGATAGCCGACGTTTGTAGAATGAATCACAATGATACAAAGTGTTCTGATATCTGTATCACGAAGGAACTGCTTTGCCCAGAGGTAAACTTCTTCAGGTGTGGTACAGTGAAAATAATTCAGTACAACATGATGAAATACACAATCGACCGGAACCAGTTTCTTAAGCTGCTCAGAACTATAATCCTGTTCGATTGTCAGATTTTCCGCAGCCGGATCACCCTTGATAAACGGAGCTGCAAATACACTCTCCTCCAAAAGGTTGCCACGCCATAACAGGAAATCAATATATTCCCTGACGTTTCCGGATTCCTCTGTTTTCACTTTTACTACTTCTGCGATCATATGAATGACTCCTTTCATCTCTTTTCCCAGACTGCTCCGACCGGGTATCTTCCGCCGGAGCAGTCCGGAAAATCAAACTAAAATACAATTACAGCGTTGCCAGAGGTGCAGACCCGTATACGCTGTCATCACTTTCTATCCCGACACTATACCCGGCTTTCTGTTCATCAAAAAGTTCAGCAGTGAGGCTGGGCTTCGCATCAAGCATCACCCTGCATACACGCTCATGACCTTCCTTGCTGCTTAACATCTGTCCGAGCCGATTCTCCGGCGGAATCAAAACATGTGCATGGAAACTTCCGCCGGAATAATGAATCACAATGATACAGGTGCCTCTGACATCCATGCCGTGCAGGATTTCTCTCGTCCATACATAAGCCTGCTCATGTGTGCTGCAATACTTATAATGGAATACAACATGCTCAAAGTTCGTTCCTTCCGGAACTGCTGCTCTGAGCTGTTCCGGTGAGTAAGGCTGCCAGACTGCCAGCTTCTCCGTAACCGGATCTCCTTTGATAAACGGAGCTGCAAATACACAGCTCTCAACCAGCGTGGACCGGTGCGTCAGAAAGTTAATATAACTTCTCACCTCACCGGTTTCATTTAACTTATACCGTAACACTGCCTGTTCCATAACATTCTCTCCTTTCAGAATTATAAAGTCTTCTGCGGCATATTGCCGTACAAAGAATCATCAAAAATCACATACGGACAAAATATATCTGAAATGCTTTTATCCGCTTCCACAGGAATCCTGCGTGCTGCCTCTTCGATCTGCCTATGCGAAGGAAAGAAAGGAAAGAAAGGCGTATAGCTGTCCGACGGCTGCGGATATGCTGCCGATATCAGAAGATGTGCATGATAGTTTCCTCTGAAATAGTGAATTACAATCACGCTGAAAGTGCTGACCCCTGCATCACGAAGAAACTGTTTTGCCCACAGATAAGCCTTTTCTGCCGTGTCACAGCTCCAGTATTCCAGCACAACATGGCAAAACTCCCTGTCTTCAGGCATTATTTTCCAGAGCTGTTCCAGAGAATAAGGCTGGTAAATTGTCAGATTCTCCGTAACCGGATCATCCTTGATAAACGGAGCGGCAAACATACAGCATTCCTGTTTCGTGAACTGGTTCATCAGAAAGTGCAGGTACCACTTTGCTTCATACATCTCTCTTAACTTGAGTTTTACTGTATCAAGGCACAGCAATAAATTGTCATTGCGCATTTGAATCTCTCCTCTCAGATTTCGTAATTTTTTCGGAAATATAACGGTCAACTGCCTCCTCCGGAATCTTCCAGACTTTCCCGATTCGGAAAGCTGCCAGTTCTCCGGATGACAACAGTTGGTATGCTGTTGTTTTCCCGATGTCAAGCCGTTTCATCAGTTCCTCAATGCTGATGAATCTGCTTTTGCTCTCACTCATAGCATTCAACTCCTTTATATATTTCCCAACAATTGTGTCCGCTGCCGGGTTTACTTATATGTTGCTATGCTGTAATATTATAATTTTTTATGCGATTTATGATTCTTTAAATATTCAGCCACTTTATTTGCTTGCCGGGATTACTTATATGTTACCATGTTTTAATATTATAATTTTTAAAAATCAACCTGCACAGAAGTTTTATCCTCTGTGCAGGTCAATGCCCTATTTATACAATATTCATCTGTTTTAGGCAGAGTCCCTGATAAACACTCTGAGGGTTTTCATCAGGCATTCTCCTCTTCTTACTTTTCGTCAGATAAGGAAACTCCATAGAAAAATACCTGGAGAAAGTTTCTGTATTATCTATCCAAAATGTGTCATTCGCTGCTGCGAACAGCTGATATGCCCGGAACAAATCCTCTGTAAACACATAATTCTGTGAATTGTTCGTAAAGATGCAAAATTCCGCTATAAAACGCTGAAGGCTGCCTTTACAGTCATCTTTGAGTCCATTCCCCGGAACATAGGTATCATACCAGCCGCCTGTCCCACTGAATACATAATTTCTTGCACGCAGATTCAGATAGGCATTAATCAGCAGATTCACAATTGCTTCCTTTTCCGGTTCCAGCATCGCCCGGAGTACTTCCTTACTGACTTGTTCTTCCGCAATGCGGTGACAGAACGGAAGAATGACTTTTCTTGCATTGAAAGCAATATCCTCCTGACAAGGACGGATGTCAAAATTGGAACCCAGCATCAGATGCGTCCGGCTTTCAAAGCAGACATTACCATTCTGGTATTTTACTTCACTTGCTATCATATCGCCGCCGGAAATCTGCTTGACTGCCGAAACTGCTGCCGGGTTCATCGGAGTCGACGGCATATCCATACACATGCACAGACTCTTGTTGAATATTTTGAAATTCGCAAACTGTTTTCCGAATTCATCCGGCATCATGACAACCACACTGTCCTGGTTCAGAAGGCTTCTGATATAGTCTGCGATAAACGACTTTCCGGAATTCGTCACACCAATCAGGCAGAAAATTGTCTTGATACAGTCATTTGTCAGACATGTACCGAAGGCTTCCAGCATCCTGAATGCCAGAACCTGGTCATTGCAGGCATAGTTCATAATTAGCTGCCAGAAAACAGGGCAATACTGTGCAGACCAGTCCCAGTTTACATCCACCATGGAAGTGACGAAAATGTCCGGTGTAAACGGAAGCAGCTGCATAGTTTCCAGGTTCAGAATCCCATTCCGGAACACAATCAAATCACGCAGATTCGGAAAAGCCTGAATATTCTGACATGTCTGGCTCACTTCCGCTGCGAGTGCTCTGACAAAAGAAGGTGTACAGTAGAATTCCGGCACAAACTCTGTGATTCTTTCGCACAGCTCCCTGAGATATACTGCAAGCTCCTGATTTCCTGGACACAAACGAAAAATTCTCCCGTCATAGACAAAAATCCATCTCTGATAACGGACAAGAAGATGCAGATGCTGTGTCAGAATCATTCCAATCATCCTGACAAGCCCCTGTGCATCTTCCTGTACATGAAGCTCCTTCAGCTGCTCTCTGAAAGTACCCAGATACCTTCTGAACATATCGCAAACTGCCGGAGAAACTGCATAATTCGTAATGTACTGCGGATAAGGAGAGGCTGCCGGAACAACTGGCTGTGAAGGAAATCCTGATATAGAAGCATTCTCCTGCGGATATACCAATTTAAACGGTGAGGGGTAATGATAAATCATGTTCATAAAAAAATATCCTTTCTTACAAATAGAATTCCCAATGCCTGTCATCGGGTTTACTTATCTGTTCCCGGGATTTTATTTTATGATTCATCTTGTGTTATTTTCTGTTATCTGTTTCACGTTCCAGCTTTTTTAAAAACTTTTCAAAATTTCCTGGAACATGGAACAGTTCTTTTGCTTTACAATTTGTATAATATAGATTTCTGATTGGTCAGTTCATTCAATTCAAATTTTTAATCGTGAATAACGTATTACTTATATTTAATTCGGTGAGAGTTCTCCTGTCTTCTGTGTGAAATATGGATTTCACAAAATGACCGTTAGTCATTTATATAAAGAAGCCAGCACCATCAGTTACTCCGACTCATTTTTTAACAACTTCACAGAGTCAATCTTTGAAGTATGATTGACTCTGCTTTAGCATCACAAAGTATATGTACCGCATCTGACCCATATCATCTTCCGACTTTTTCAGGTCAGTCATGCTATTTTTGTCTCTGAAAAAACAAGATGATTTTTTCTAAAAACTACGCTTTTAAAAATGAATCATATTCAAAAAGCCGTATTTGACGGCGGTATCACTCTTTTTAGAGCCTTTGGATTTTCAGGGCGTATTTTTTCAAAAAAAATCGTCTTTTTTAGTCAATGGAAAAATTCATGAACAGCCGCTGCTGGAACATAAGATAGTCCATCATTTTACAAATTGACTCACTTAAATCAGGATACCAGGTAAATTCTTTGATTTGTCCAGTTTTAATTTTCCATTCAAAATTTTGATAAAGTGAATCTAATCTGTCACAAAGCACTTTTAAATCCATATATGCTTTCGTATAACTTTGAGTACTGTTCACATAATCTATATAAGAATAATTTATAGCAGAATGAGACAGTCCTGCTTTATCCAGCACAAAATTTAACACCGCTGTTCTCTGCTCATCCACATTACCCTCTCTGTCAAATGTATAGGATGACTGTTCATTGTCCCAAGAATTATCCTCTCTGTATTTTTTGTAAGCATCCTTCAGCCGATAGATAAACGAACATTCACAGCATAATTCAGCAAAACTGATATACTGATTCACCAGTGAAAGATAATCCTCTGCCCCCTGCTTCAGCTTTTGCAGCCGATGCCCATTATTTTTTTCAATCCTTTCAAAACTTTCAGCAGCTATAGAAAGATATTTCTTTATCTCTTCTTTAGTATAGTATATTTTGGGTTCTCTGGTCTGCACTTCTTCCAGATTCCGTGAACAAAACAGCAGCTCCCTGTCCAGTTCTTTCTGAAATTGTTCTGTATCAAGAAATTCTTGTTTTTCCATGCTCCTCAGAAGAGCTTCCAGAATCTGATACAACGCTTTTCTTTTTATGTCGTCTATCTTTCCATAGTCATCATCAATTCTGAATATGCTGTAATTATGCTTGCATACTGCATTCAGAAAGAATATCACTTTGCAGGAAAATCGGATGATGCTGTCATTATTACGGTATTCCATATTATTCCGGTACTTCTCCGGATACAGATAATAACTGCATAACTCCAGAACATAGCCGCAAATTTTCTTAGTGGGTGCTTTCCTCTTTTCGTCATTAAAAAACGCATTCAGTGTCTTATTTGCTGTGATACAAAGATACTTGTCTGATTCTTTCTCCATACAGACAATCTTGTTTTCTGAACGGAACAGTATCCAGCACATATCTCTGAGCAATCCCTTTGTTTCCATAATTTTCATAGTCCGCCTCCAATTACGCCAAAATCTAAAAATCAGTTGTCATATTGCACAAAAGTCTTGTTTCGGGTATCTTCCAATTCTCCTGAAAATTACGTCAAAATCCAATAAATAAAAATCTAATACCAAATTTTGATTTTTATTATTGACATTTCTACCAGATATTGATATACTGTGCGTGTAAGCAAATTCACCTGAACTTCAAAATAGAAAGGAAGAATACATATGTTCACTAATCCAATTCATAATCTGGAACTGGAAAATTTCCGGATGCAGCAAGCGAATTTCCAGATGCAGCAGATGCTCAATGCTGTTATGCAGGAGAATTATCGTCTTGGTACAGCACTCCAGGCTTCAAATATGGCTCTCCAGATGCCCAAACCACAGATGCCCCGTTCTATTGAGGTAGACCTTTCAACCAATTACTACTGTTCCAGAGAAAGAAGCGGGCGAATTGTTCCCATCGGCATTATCAGCATCAAGGAAGTTATTGCCATTAATCCGCATAACGACGGTACTTTTGACTTCATCTATGTGGAATACAATACCGGCGGAACTGAAACTTATACAGCAACTATTCCGTATGATGATTTTGTCAGCAAAAGGATTGTGAAATATTTTCCAAAATTTCAGAAACATATCGATTGTCCCGATAGTCTTCTCCGTGATTTACTGTATTATCTGGTGATGAATGCAGCAAACCAGAAAGCACTGACTATTCCGCAGCATATCGGATGGTGCATGTCTGATCCGGATACCGTGAATTACATTACAGGAGCCAATTATGATGGTATTCCCTATATCAGGTGCATTCCCGAACATATCCTGAACCACCGCCTCCATCCCAACACCAGAAACAGAAAACAAATCTGGGAAGATTATGTAAGGCTCGTACCTCAGAACTGGAAAACAACATTTCTCCTTGG
>DJXC01000081.1 GCA_002449575.1 Ruminococcus sp. UBA7014 | reverse complement strand
ACTTTCCATGAAGCTTTCCGGTGTGGGTTTTCTGCTTTGCGAAACAATTCATAACGGCTGTTATGATGAATATTATGTTTCCAAAGAAGCACAGGATTTTCTGAATATTAAATCTGACCATATTTCTTTTCATGAATTCCGGAAAAGAATTTATGTCTCTGACAGGTATAAATTTGATAATTATATTCATGAACTGGAACACCCTGACCCTGAAAAAGAGCCTTCCCCCCGTGTTATGGAATTCCGGATTCATCCGGAAATCGGCAAGCCGTTTATCTGGTATGCTTATCACTATCATGCCAATCTGTTTGACAAAAGCGGAATTCCCATTGTCGGCGGTGCGCTGGTCAATATCACCAAAGAAAAAGAAAAAGATGCCCAGCTTGAAAAACTCGCCTATCAGGATGAAATCACAGAAATTTCTAACCGTAAAAAACTGATTGAATACGGCAATGAATGCTATACTGCTTATGAAAAAGAACATAAGCCCTATTGGGTAATGGTTCTGGATATAGACCGTTTCCATCTTATCAACGATTCCTGTGGCTATGCAAGCGGCAATAAAGTATTAAGGGCATTTGCTTCTATCCTCTCGAAATATCAGGACCAGGGCAAACAGGACAAGCCCGGACTGGCAGCCCGGCTTGGTGCTGATAATTTTGCCCTGCTGATGCACGACTATGAAGATGAGGAACTTCCTGCAAGAAGACTGGAACTTATCCGGCAGGATTTTGCCAAACTGGAATCTGGTGAATTTGCTTCTCTCTCCCTGACGTGTTCTGCTGGTGTGGCTCACCTCCCCAGAGACGGCAAAACTTTTGAAGAAGTTCTCGAACATGCTGAATTTGCCCTCACCATCCGCAAGGGCGAACTTGCCTACATGATGGGTTATGATGCCGAAATGCATCAGGAAATTCTGCATCAGGGCGAAATGGAAAAAGCCCTCTCTGATGCCATTGAAAATCATCATCTTCAGCTTTACTATCAGCCGAAATATGACCTGCACACTGACAAAATCATGGGTGCAGAAGCTCTTATCCGCTGGATAAAACCTGATGGTACTATGATTTCTCCGAATGTCTTTATCCCCATTGCTGAAAAATCCGGCATGATTTCTGACATCAGCAATTTTGTTCTCCGTGAAGCCTGTCAGCATACAGGTGCATGGCAGAAAGAAGGGCTTTCCCCGATTGTCATGTCTATCAATTTTGCGTCCGGTGACTTCTACCAGGCAAATGTCTGCGAAGTCGTACAAGCTGAACTTGACAAAGCCGGCTTAGAAGCAAAATATCTCGAACTGGAACTGACAGAACGGCTTGCTCTTGGTGATATTGACTACACTATCGACCAGATGAATGCACTTCGTGCGATGGGTGTCCTGCTGGCAATGGATGACTTCGGCACAGGCTATTCTTCTCTGAGCTATATCCAAAGACTGCCGCTGACTCTGCTGAAACTAGACAGGTCTTTCATTATTGAAATTGAAACTGACTCTGTGGCACAGGTCATTGTTTCAGCAGTAATTCAAATCGCAAAATCTATGAATATGGAAACGATTGCAGAAGGGGTAGAATATCAGGGACAGTCTGATATTCTCAAGGAAATGGGCTGTGACTATATTCAAGGCTACCTGTACGGCAAGCCCATGCCTGCTGAGGCTTTCCGGAAACGTCTGCAAATCAACACTTATGGAAAGGAAGTGGACTGATTATGATGATTCAGGAGAAAAAATTAAAACCTGTGCCGGTCTATACGCTTGGTGAGGAAATTTTCAATTCTGTTTCTCACGGCGTGGGCGCATTGCTTGCCATTGCCGGGTGTGCTGTTCTGATTGTTTTCTGTACAATGAACCGAGGGGCAAAGGAAATTGTTTCAGCCTCTGTCTTTGGCGCATCCATGATTATTCTCTATACAATGTCTACGCTTTATCATGCACTGACAAATCAGAAAGCCAAACGCATTTTCAGAATTTTCGACCATGATACGATTTTTCTGCTGATTGCCGGAACGTATACGCCATACGCCCTTTGCTGTATCAAGCCTTTCTGGCTGGGAATTACAATTCTGTGCGCTATCTGGACGGCTGCCGCACTTGGCATTATTCTGACTTCGATTAATCTTGAGAAATTCAGCAGACTTTCGACTGTATGCTATGTCCTGATGGGCTGGGCGATTGTCTTTGCTATCAAGCCGCTGTATGAACAGCTTCCGACATTCAGCCTGATAATGCTTATTGCCGGCGGTCTGATGTACTCCGGCGGTGTATTCTTCTATAAGAAAAAATCTGTGAAATATTTTCATTCTATCTGGCATCTGTTTGTTCTCGCCGGAACAGTAATGCATTTCTTTTCCGTGTTCTATGCAATCGCTTTTTAAATGCAGTGTCTGCGGCAGTTCCAAGCTGCCAGAACCAGATGAAACATTTCAGTATTTTGAGGAATTTCTTTACTGTATCAACGCAGAATGGCTGGATATGACACAGCCGATTCCGGAACTGCAAACCAATATTTTTCTCAGAAGTGATGCAGTTCCGAAAACTGGTGAAAAAAGATACCTGAAAATCAGTCATCCGTTTTGTATGACTTCTGACAATATTTTTAAAACCCTTTTTCAACCGGCTCTGTCTTCTGTCAACGGTATCGGCGAACCGCCTGAAGAACTGGAACAATCTGCTCTTGTAACCTGTCATCTGGATAAATTTTTATCAAAAAATGATTTCTGTGCATGGGTTTCTGTTACTGTTCAGGAAGTCATTCCGCTTTCTGCACTATATCAATATTACCCTGCACGGATTCACGCTGATTTATTTGAACCATTCACAACACATAATCCGCATTCTGTGCAGCTCTATCAATTCACATGGAAGAACTGGCATTATGACTCCTGGACGGCACAGGGCGATGTCGGAGAATGGAAATTATTTTTCACTGCCCATTCCGGCAGACAGCACTTGCTGCTGTTCGGCTACTGGGGACTTTGTGATGAAATACTCTATATCGGCAATATTATTAAATCTTAAAATAATAAATTTTTTAAATCAAGGAGGAAATTCAACATGAAAAAACGTATTGGCATTTTAACCAGCGGCGGAGATTGTCCCGGTTTGAATGCAACCATCAGAGGTGTTGTGAAAGCCTGCTATGAACGCTTCGGTGAAGACAATGTCCAGATTGTCGGCATTTCCAACGGCTATTACGGACTGATTCACGGTCTTTGCAGAGATATGCAGCCATCTGAATTTTCCGGCATTCTGACACAGGGCGGTACAATTCTCGGCACAAAACGGCAGCCGTTCAAGATGATGACCGTCATCGGGGACGATAATATCAATAAAGTAGATAACATGATTGAAACTTACAAAAAACAAAAACTTGACTGTCTGCTGACACTCGGCGGCAATGGAACACATAAAACTTCCAATCTGCTTGCCCAGAATGGTCTGAATGTCATTGGTCTGCCGAAAACTATCGACAATGACCTCTATGGTACTGATGTAACTTTCGGCTTTCATACTGCGGTAGATATTGCCACAGATGCCCTTGACAGACTGCATACCACTGCTGCAAGCCATTCCAGAATTCTTGTCTGCGAAATTATGGGCAATAAAGCCGGCTGGCTGACTCTTTATTCCGGTATTGCCGGCGGTGCAGATATTATCCTGCTCCCCGAAATTCCTTATGATATGGACAAAGTCTGCGATGCTGTTGTGAAACGTGCCCAGAAAGGCAAGACATTCTCCATTCTTGCTGTTGCAGAAGGTGTCAATAATACCGAAATTGCAAAACTCAAGAAAAAAGAACGTGAAAAATATCATGTTGAAAACGGCAATGACACTGCCCGTATTGCTGCTCAGATTCAGGCAAATACCGGAATTGAAGCCCGTGTCTGTGTTCCGGGTCATATGCTCCGTGGTGGCTCGCCCAGTGCTTATGACAGACTGCTTGCTACTCAGTTCGGTGTTCATGCTGCAAAACTTATTTCTGAAGAAAAATTCGGCAGGACTGTGGCTTATGTCAACGGTCAGGTCACTTCCAACAAACTGGAAGACATCGCCGGAAAGAAAAAACTTGTTGACCCCAAAGGTCAGGAAGTTCAGACTGCCCGTGATTTAGGCATCTCCTTCGGCGACTGATTCATAAATTTTCTGAACAGACTTTCTGCATTCTGTGCGGAAAGTCTGCTTTTCAGTCAATTTATTCTACATGTGAGGAATATTATTTCCCTTTCACAAAAAAATTCTTCTATTTTTGTGATAAACCTGCAAAGACATTCAGTTGACAAAACAGGAAAAATATGTTATAATTAACTAAAGATTACTATTTATACGCACTATATTCTGACTTGAGAGGAGATATTTCTGTGGACGAAAAAATTGTAGTTACTTATGACAGCGGTCTGGATATTGACCCTGAAATTATAAAAAAATATGGTGTCAAAAAACTGCCTGTTATCATCAAGATGGGAGCAATCGAAACACTTGATGACGACAGTGTAACACCGGATGACATTGTTGAATATTTCAAAAAAGAAGATGACCTTGCTGTTACTGCACCGCCGACTGTGCAGGACATTTTCCGTTTTTTCACCAAATTTGCACATATGGGCTATACTGTGATTCATATTTCCACATCAGCAAAGTTATCTTCTGCTTTTGATTATGCCTCTGCGGCAGCAGAAAATTTTAATAAGATTCATATTATCGACAGCAAAGCCTATTCTATTGGTGGTATGCCGATTGTACTCAAAGCTGCTCAGATGGCGGCAGCAGGCGAACTGGCAGAAACTATTGTCAAGACTTGTTCTGAAATGGCGAACAGAATCCGGATGCATGTATTAATCAGTAATCTGAAATATATTCATTCTGGCGGACATATCAACATTGGACAGAACCTTCTGCTTTCTGTATTTGGTATGATGCCGACTGTCTCTGTAGAAGACGGTTATTTTTATGTCAAGAAAAATTACCGGGGTAAGCTGGATAAAGCCTCTATCAAATTTATTGACGATGTTCTGAAAGATGCCAAAATAGTGGAGAGGAGTCATTTCTTTCTTGGACATACTGGAATTCCTTCCAATATTCTGGAAGACTGCCGCAAAGAAATCAATCAGGTTTCTGATTTCGACAGCACTATTGTCACAAGATGCGGATGCAGTACCACAACACATTATGGCGATGGTGGATTACTGCTTTGCTGGGTAGCAAAAAACTGATTTTTTTGTCAAGTGACATCCTCCCCCGCCTGT
>DJXC01000195.1:676-2914 GCA_002449575.1 Ruminococcus sp. UBA7014 | reverse complement strand
GATAACCCAGAAGAAAATAATATCGTATCCGGTCACAAGTGTATTTGTCGGATAGAAATATTTCAGTTCTTCGGTATTTTCCGGCCATCCGAGTGTAGAGAACGGCCATAATGCCGAACTGAACCAGGTATCAAGAGTATCAGGGTCTTGTCTCATGGGCTTGCCGCATTTCGGACAGTTGCAGGAAGATTCTTTTGTGACTGTCATTTCTCCGCAGTCATCACAGTAGAATGCCGGAATCTGATGTCCCCACCAAATCTGACGGGAAATACACCAGTCTTTGATATTTTCCAGCCAGTGATAATAAATTTTATCGAAACGTTCCGGAACGAATTTCGTCTTTTTGTTCTTGACGGCATCAATGGCAGGCTGTGCAAGAGGTTTCATCTTTACAAACCACTGTGTTGAAACTTTCGGCTCTACTGTTGTGCCGCATCTGTAGCATGTACCGACATTATGATTATAGTCTTCCGTATTCACAAGTGCGCCTTCTTCTGCAAGGTCTCTGACAATGGCTTTGCGGGCTTCGTATCTGTCCATGCCGGCATATTTCGGATAATCTTCTGTAATCCGGGCATCGTCTGTCATGACATTGATAACTTCCAGATTGTGACGCTTGCCGACTTCAAAGTCATTAGGGTCATGCGCAGGGGTGATTTTAACAACACCTGTACCGAAATCCATTTCAACATAATCATCAGCAATGACCGGAATTTCTCTGTGAACCAGCGGCAGAATCAGCATTTTGCCAACGAAATGCCGGTATCTTTCATCATTGGGATTGACCGCAACGGCAGTATCGCCAAGCAAAGTTTCCGGTCTGGTGGTGGCAAGTTCCAGATATTCATCTGAATCCTTGAATCGATATCTTAAATGCCAGAAATGTCCTGCCTGGTCTTCATAGTTGACTTCAGCATCAGAAAGGGAAGTCAGGCATTTCGGACACCAGTTAATCATTCTTTCGCCACGGTAAATCAAACCTTTTTCGTAATACTTAACGAATACTTCTTTCACTGCTTTGGAGCAGCCTTCGTCCATGGTAAAGCGTTCTCTGTCCCAGTCGCAGGAAGAACCGAGTTTTTTAAGCTGTTCAACAATACGTCCGCCAAACTTTTCTTTCCAAGCCCATGCACGTTCCATAAATTTTTCTCTGCCGATTTGTTCTTTGGTAATGCCTTCTTCACGCATAGCAGCAACAATTTTTGCTTCTGTTGCAATTGCGGCATGGTCAGTACCGGGCAGCCACAGCGTACAGTAGCCGGACATTCTTTTCCAGCGAATCAGAATATCCTGTAAAGTTTCATCGAGTGCATGACCCATATGAAGCTGACCGGTAATATTCGGGGGTGGAATGACAATCGTATATGGCTTTTTTTCTCTGTCAATTTCAGCATGGAAGCATTTTTTCTGCAACCATTCCTGATAGATTCTGTCCTCGAATTGTTCGGGGGCATAGGTTTTTGCTAACTCTTTCATAAATTAAAAATCTCCTTCTGATTTTAGATTTGGGGACAAAATAAAAACGCCCTGAAAAAAACTTCAGGGCGAACAGATATTGTCCGTGTTACCACCTGAATTCAGATAATTTTAAAAATCATCTGCACTCAACACTCGCTAACGGGAGTATCCGTCAGGAACTAATTGACATAAACATGGTTCATTCCTGAAGCTCCGGGGCTACCTTCGGCAGTTCTGCATACGTCCTTGCACCGTCCGGACGCTCTCTGCAATGCAGGGAACAGCTTACTCCTCCCCTTCACAGCCTTTGCTGATAATATTTATTATATCGCATTGTGCAGGATTTGTCAAGAGAAAAATCAATGAAAAAATTACAAGTTTTTTCCAAAACCGTTTCCAGCCTGACTTCCGGAATTCATGCTTGACAAGGAAAAACAAATATAGTATAATAATAACATATCCCGTCACAAGCCGGTGCCGGGAAATCTAAGAAAGAAGTGATTTAAAAATGCTGAAGAACAGTGAAAAAAACATGGATAAGATTGTCAATCTCTGCAAAGGCAGGGGATTTGTCTATGCTGGTTCAGAAATTTATGGCGGTCTTGCCAATACATGGGATTATGGTCCTCTTGGCGTAGAACTCAAGAACAATATCAAGAACGCCTGGAGAAAGAAATTTATTCAGGAATGCCCTTATAATGTCGGCTTAGACAGTGCCATTCTGATGAATCCAGAAACATGGGTTGCTTCCGGACATCTTGGTGGTTTCTCTGACCCGCT
>DJXC01000195.1:0-596 GCA_002449575.1 Ruminococcus sp. UBA7014 | reverse complement strand
ATGGACTGCAAAGCCTGCAAAACCCGTCACAGAGCAGATAACCTGATTGAAGACTTTGACGGCACGAATCCCGCAGGCTGGACAAATCAACAGTTAATGGATTATATCAGAGAAAAGCAAATCCCCTGTCCGAAATGCGGCAAGCATGATTTTACAGATATTCGTCAGTTTAACCTGATGTTCAAGACATTTCAGGGTGTAACAGAAGATTCCAAATCAGAATTATATCTCCGTCCGGAAACTGCACAGGGTATTTTTGTGAACTTCCAGAATATTCAAAGAACAACCAGAAAAAAAGTTCCGTTCGGCGTAGCACAGATTGGCAAATCTTTCAGAAATGAAATTACACCGGGTAACTTTATCTTCCGTGTGCGTGAATTTGAACAGATGGAACTGGAATTTTTCTGCAAACCCGGTACAGACCTCGAATGGTTTCAGTACTGGCGTGGTTATTGCAGAGACTTCCTGCTCGGCTTAGGCATCAAAGAAGAAAATCTTCGTCTGCGTGACCATGGTCAGGAAGAATTATGCTTCTACTCCAAAGCGACAACAGACTTTGAATATTTGTTCCCGTTCGGTTGGGGTGAACTCTGGGG
>DJXC01000112.1 GCA_002449575.1 Ruminococcus sp. UBA7014 | reverse complement strand
GGATGATATTTACACACCAATTCCGATATTTGAAGCACAAGGCTGTCCGGAATGCAATAATACAGGCTACAGAGGTCGTACTGCGATTCATGAAATCATTCACTGCACAGCTGGTATTTCTACTATTATTGCCAGAAACGGCAGCAAGGAAGAAATCGAAGAAAAAGCAAAGGAAAACGGTACAAAACTGCTGCGTGACAACGTTTCCGAACTCGTACAGAAGGGTGTTACTTCTATTGACGAGCTGGTTCGTGTTACTTATGCTGTATAATTATTATAATATAATAAAATATATTTAGTTTGGAGGAATCTGAAGCATGTCAATTGAAATTAACAGAATTCTGAACGAAGTCCGTGCCATTGGCTGTTCCGACTTGCATTTTACTTACGGAATGCCGCCTGTTGTTCGTCTGCACGGCGCATTAAGAAGAATTTCCAAATATCCGGAACTCGATGACGAAGAAACAATGTCTATCGTCAACCAGATGACCAATGATGCACAGATGGCAAAAATCCGCAGACACGAAGATACTGACTTTTCTTTCCAGACAACTTCCGGTTATCGTCACCGTGTCAATGTGTATTTTCAGAGAGGTCATGCCGCAATTGCAATCCGTCTGCTGAGAAATGATATTCCGACACTGGATGATTTGGATTTGCCGCCGGTTCTTGCCGACTTTGCAATGCGCCCCCGTGGTCTGATACTGGTAACAGGTCCTACCGGTTCTGGTAAATCTACCACACTTGCCGGTATTATTGACTATATCAATGTACACAGAAGCGCACATGTTATTACAGTCGAAGACCCTATCGAATATGTTCACTCGAATAAACTCTGCATGATTAACCAGAGAGAAGTCGGCGACGATGTTCCGGACTTTGCAATGGCTCTCCGTGCTGCACTCCGTGAAGACCCTGACGTTATCCTCGTAGGTGAGATGCGTGACTTTGAAACTATCAGTGCCGCTATTACCGCCGCTGAAACCGGACATCTTGTGCTTTCTACCCTGCATACGACCTCTGCCGCAGATACGATTAACCGTATTATTGATACGTATCCGGCACATCAGCAGAATCAGATTCGTACACAGCTTGCCGGAAATACCGTCGGTATTATCTCACAGACCCTTCTGCCGACACTTGACGGTAAGGGACGTGTTGCCTGCATGGAAATCCTGAATGTAACAGATGCCTGTGCTGCTATGATTCGTGATGATAAAGTGCATTTGCTGCTGTCAGCTATCCAGTCTGGTAAACAGCACGGTATGATGTGCCTTGACCAGGAGCTTGCACGTTTTGTCAAGAGAGGAATTGTTGCTGAAAGTGCTGCACTTGAAAAGTGTCAGAGTAAAGCAGAATTCTACAGATTCCTGAACGGTACAAATTAACAGTTTCTGCAAAGTCCTCCCAGCGGGGAGGACTTTGTTTCATGATGAGGAGGAAATTTTTATGAGATTATTGGTGATTGACGGAAACAGCATTATCAACCGGGCATATTATGGCATTCGTCCGCTTTCCAACCGGAATGGCATTTTCACAAATGCGCTGTTCGGATTTATGAATATCTACCTGAAAGCTGTGAATGAATTGCAGCCGGATGGAACAGCTGTTGCATTTGACCTGAAAACTCCCACATTCCGTCATCAGGCAGATGCTGAATATAAATCCAACCGGAAGGGAATGCCGGATGAACTGGCGATGCAGATGCCCTATCTGAAAAAACTTCTGCAATATATGGGGATTAGCTGTCTCAGTGCAGAGGGATTTGAAGCAGATGATATTCTCGGAACACTTGCAGATGCCTGTGACAAATCCGGCGAAGAATGCGTGATTCTGACTGGAGACAGGGACAGTTTGCAATTAATTACTGATAAAGTCACAGTGCATCTTGCGACAAACCGGGAAACTGTTGTTTATACTCCGGAAGTATTCAAATCGGAATACGGTTTTGACCCGGTTTATCTGATTGATTTAAAAGCCTTGATGGGAGATACTTCCGACCATATTTCCGGTGTAAAGGGTATCGGCGAAAAAACAGCAAAATCTTTAATTCAGGCATGGCACAGCATTGATGAATTATATCAGCATATGGACGAAGTGCAGGCAACTCCCAGAATTAAGAACTTACTGCTGGAAGGCAGAAAAGATGCAGAAAACAGCCGCTTTCTGGCAACGATTGTGAAAAATGCACCTGTTTCGCTGAATCTTCAGGATTATATCCCACAAAAACAGAATTCTGAAAATCTCAGAAAACTGCTGACAGAACTGGAAATGTATAAGCTTTTGGAACGTCTGCATTTAGAACCGCTTGCCGGAATCGAAGACAATACAGAACAGGAACTTCCGGAAGCTGCTCCGGAACTGAAAACTGTGGAATATGCCGTCATTCAGAATGCAGGAAAGCCAGTCGCCTATCAGCTGACAGAAGGACAGAATTTCGGTTCTGATAAAATGCTTTCTCTCTGCATGGAGAATCAGATTTTTGTCACGGAAGAGGAAAGTCAGATTCTGGATTTTCTGGAATCGGATTTGCCGAAAATCACAGATGATGCAAAAGCACATTATCATTATGCATTCAGTCACGGCAGAAAGCTGAATCATCTTGTATTTGATGCTGCTGTTGCCGGATATCTGCTGAATCCTTCCGCAGCAGATTACAGCGTTCAGGCATTGTGTGCGCAGATGCATGTACCGTATTATTCCGAAGAATTACATGAAAATGCCGCTTTACAGGCATTGCAGAAACTCTCCGGAAAGGCTCTGCATCAGCTCGAAAAAGAAGATATGCTTTCTTTGTTTCAGGAAATTGAACTGCCTCTGACAAAAGTGCTGGCTTCTATGGAGCATACAGGAGTACTTGTAGATATTCAGGGAATTCAGGAGTTCGGCAGAATGCTCACAAAGAAAATTTCTGAACTCCAGAAACAGATTTATGAACTCGCAGGCGAAACGTTTAATATTGCTTCTCCAAAACAGCTCGGTGTGATTCTGTTTGAAAAACTGGATTTGCCTTGCAAGAAGAAAACAAAAACGGGGTATTCTACAAATGCAGAAGTACTGGAAGAACTCCGGGACAAACATGAGATAATTAATCTGATTCTGGAATATCGGCAGTATACAAAATTACAGTCCACCTATGTGGACGGTCTTCTGAAAACCGTTGCCGAAGACGGCAGAATTCACACGAATTATAAACAGACTGAAACCCGGACAGGAAGAATTTCTTCAACAGAACCCAATCTCCAGAATATCCCCGTCAGAACGGAACTCGGCAGACAAATGCGAAAATTTTTCAGGGCAGAAGAAGGAAAGCTTCTGCTGGATGCCGACTACAGCCAGATTGAATTGAGATTAATGGCACATTTAAGTCAGGATAAAGCAATGCAGGAAGCATTTTTATCTGGTGCGGATATTCATACGGCAACTGCTGCTAAAATTATGAAAATTCCGGAAACAGAAGTGACTTCTGAAATGAGAAGTGCAGCAAAAGCAATTAATTTTGGCATTCTGTATGGTATGGGTGCATTTTCTCTCTCGAAAGATATTCATGTTACCAAACAGGAAGCACAGAAATATATTGAAGAGTATCTCGGTTCATTCCCGAATGTTTCCGGCTTTCTGGATAAAATTGTTGAAGATGCGAAAAAATCCGGTTATGTCTGCACAATGTATCACCGCCGGAGATATGTTCCGGAATTGCAGTCCAAAAATAAACAGATTCAGGCAGCCGGAAAACGAATTGCCATGAATACTCCTGTACAGGGAACTGCTGCTGATATTATCAAGCTTGCCATGATTCGGGTGCATAATCGGCTTGAACAGGAAGTGCCGTCAGCAAAATTATTATTGCAGGTGCATGATGAATTAATTGTAGAAGTACCCGTTCAGGATGCTGATAAAGCCGCTCAGGTACTCCACGAAGAAATGATGAATGCTGCTGAACTCGCCGTGCCGCTGAATGCAGATGTCAACAGGGGAGAAAACTGGTATGATGCAAAAGGCTGATATCCGCAAATTGTCTCCGGAAGATACAAATCTGCTGCAAGCCTGTACAGAACTGGAAAAAATCTGTATTCCCGGTGAAGCATGGAGTTTTGAAAGTTTTCGCTCCGAAGCAGAAAAGCCGTCAGGTTTTGTGCTGGCGGCTCTGGATGACTCCGGAAATGTGATGGGTTTTCTGACAGCTTCCTGTATTCTGGATACTGCCGAACTGACAAATATTGCTGTTGCGCCGGAATGCAGAAAACAGGGCGTTGCCGGAATGCTCCTGAAAAATCTGCTTTCCCGGATTGGCAGGGCAGAACTGTTTCTGGAAGTAAGAGAATCAAATCTTCCTGCCAGAAAATTTTATCAGAAATATCAGTTTCAGGAAATTGGCATCAGAAAGCGATTTTATCAGAATCCGGAAGAAAATGCTGTGTTAATGAAATGGGAAAGTGAGTGAATTTCATGTTGATTTTAGGTATTGAAAGTTCCTGTGATGAAACTGCTGCAAGTGTGGTGAAAGACTGTACAGAATTGCAGTCTTCTGTGATTGCCTCACAGGCTCTGGAACATCAGAAGTATGGCGGTGTTGTGCCGGAACTTGCTTCCCGGAGACACTGCGAAAATATTCTTTCTACAGTGCAGCAGGCTCTTGATGAAGCAAATGTTACTGTTGAAGATTTGGACGGCATTGCTGTGACATATACGCCCGGATTAATCGGCGCACTGCTTGTCGGTGTGAATTTTGCCAAAGGTCTGGCATTTGCCGCAGGGAAGCCGCTCATTCCTGTACATCATATTACCGGACATATTGCCGCAAATTATCTGGCACATCCGGAACTGAAACCGCCTTATCTGTGTCTGGTCGTCAGCGGCGGACATACTATGCTCGTGGAAGTTATGAAATATACAGAATTTCGGATTCTCGGCACAACCCGTGATGATGCCGCCGGAGAATGTTTCGATAAGTGCGCCCGTGTGTTAGGGTATCCCTATCCGGGAGGTGTGCAGATTGATAAGGCAGCACAGACCGGAGATGCTAAAAAATATGCACTTCCTCGTCCCAGAGTCGCCGGAAGTGAACTCGATTGCAGTTTCTCCGGACTGAAAACGGCTGTCATTAATATGGTACATCATGCTGAACAAATCGGTGAAGCCATTGATGCACCATCTATGGCGGCAAGTCTGCAAAGAACAGTTTCCGAAATCCTGACTGAAAAAACAGAACTTGCTGCTCAGAAAACAGGGTATACAACCATTGCAATGGCAGGCGGTGTTTCGGCAAATTCCGGACTTCGTGCCGCAATGGAAAAAATGTGCCGGAAACATGGATATCAGCTCTATATGCCGCCGCTGTCATTATGCGGTGACAATGCAGCTATGATAGCCTGTCAGGGGTCATATAACTTTCTGGACGGCATCACTGCGGATGAATCTTTGAATGCTTATGCTTCCGGAACAGCAATCGGAGAAATGAAAGAAACATGAAAGAAACATAAAAAATCTTCCGGATTTTACCGGAAGATTTTTATTCATTCATCAGGGAAGTACTGGTTCAGTTTGAGCGTTGTCAATGCTGGTCGGAGAAGGATATGCACCATAATAGCCGCCTTTTTTCACCCATGTGCCGACACACTGACAATTTTTAATTTTATAATGTGCTTGTTCCAGTGTTTCAATATCTTTGAAATACTGTTTGATTTCGTGATTTAAATCGCCGGTGGGCTGATAATCTGTGTCAGTATCATTGATAGCGACTCCTGTTGTGTCCAGTGTAGTGATAGCTGTAGCAACAGCATTATTCAGAGATTTGGCAGTAGAATTTAAAGAAGTAATTTTTGCTTTCTTTACATATCCCACCATACTTGGCACAAGGATTGCAGCCAGTATGCCGATAATGGCAATGACAACAATCAGCTCTACCAGTGTGAAACCATGTAATCTTTTTTTCATAGAAATCCCTTCTTTCTAAAAAATTCAAAAAACCTTCATACTAATTTCATATGTTATAAATATTATAGCATAGTTGTGCATTTTTGTCAACAGTTATGAGAAAAAATAAATTTTCCCTCCGGAATTAATCCGGAGGGTAACAGTTTTTTTCAAGGTTAAAATTCGCCGTTTTCTGCCCAGTCCAGAAGGCGGTCAGTTTTTCCGAATTTCAGATTTTTAGCATAGCCGTCTGCTGTCTGGTCGGTCTGGGTGATATTGGGATATGTGCCATAGAAAGAATTATTTTCTACTGCGGCGGATACTGTACCATCACTGGAAATCCGGCAGTAAGCACCATCCAGATTTTCAACATCTTTAAAATTTTTACGGATTTTTTCAACCAGAATTTTTTCGGATTCAGATGTCGGAACAGGAGCAGCAGTGCCGTCCCATACAGTGATTGCTGTTTTGTCAACAGGAAGCGAAAGACCTTCTTCTGTCAGTTCTATGACTGCTACGGAAGCAGCATTAGACAATGTTTTGGCATTGAAATTCACAGAACTTACTTTTGACTTGTTAATATAGCCTAACATGCTGGGAATCAGAATTGCAGCCAGTACGCCGATAATGGCAATGACAACAATTAATTCTACTAAAGTAAAACCGTTTAATTTTTTGTTCATAAGAAGACCTTCTTTCTTTCAGTAATATAAGTGCTTGTTAAAGATGTGTTCATAGTTCATTCATATTCTGAATTTACTATATTATAACATGAAAAAAGGGGTTTGTCAATATTTCTTAGGCTGAAACTTTTTTAATATTTTCGGTTTTTTTGTGAGTTTTGTATAATTTTAAATCGAGGTTTTACCGACTGTATAAATCAAAATGAATAAAACATACTTGTATATTTTCCATAAAGAGTACAGCTCTGACCGGATAATAAGAGATGAATACCAAATGAAATATGTCTGAAAAATGAAGAAAATATTTTTAAAATATAGATAAATAGAAAATACTATATGTAATTTGTGAACAGATAATTACGAAATGAAACAAGCAGAAATCCCTGTTTTCCGTTGTTTACAAAAGGGAATAATTTCCGGAAATATTATTCAAAAAGAGGAAAATAATAATTACTTTGGCTGTGTTAAGCCGTTTTTTGACAGTATACTGGATGTGATTGCAATTGTACATTTTGACGAAAAAGGTGTGAACTTAAACGTTTTAGATTTCGTTTTCGTAAAAGTTCGTTCATAATTTGTTTTTTTTCTGGAAAAGTATTGACAAAAGTTTAGACATATGCTATAATAGCATTGTAAGGAAAACACAGGGAGCGAAAATAAAAAAACACTGTGGTTTCCAGAAAGGCAGACAGCAAGAACGCTGCTGCAAAACAAATATTATTTTATTATTATAAGGAGGTTTTCACTATGAAAACAAGAAAGAATGTTAAGGGCTTTACACTGGTAGAACTTATCGTAGTTATCGCTATCATCGGTGTACTCGCTGCAATCCTCGTACCGTCCATGCTGGGTTATGTAAAGAAATCCAAGGTTTCTGGTGCTAACTCCAATGCTAAGTCCCTGTTCGATGCAGTTGCTACTTCTCTGGTAGAACTTGACTCCGAAGGCAAGTCTATGAAGGACATCACAGGTGCTGCTTACACAGCAGGTAATGAATGGGTTCACACTTATGCAACAAGTGCTGCTGCTGGTACTTTAGATGCTAAGGTTAAGAACTATTTCAACGG
Source organism: Ruminococcus sp. UBA7014 (assembly GCA_002449575.1). Taxonomy (GTDB): domain Bacteria; phylum Bacillota; class Clostridia; order Oscillospirales; family Ruminococcaceae; genus UBA3855. Next base: position 23,858 of record DJXC01000112.1, on the reverse strand, counting down.
CGTTGATGAAAAGAACGGCACTAACCTGAGATATACTTCTCAGTACATCGTTGCTGACATGGCTTGCGTAGCAGCTTACATGACTGACGGCACATACGCTGGTGGTTATCCGACAGGTTCTACTGTTGACAACTACAGCACATTCACAGTTACAATGGCTAAGAAGTAATTCTGGCACAGCTTGAAACTGTAACAATTTGCAAATCTATGCTCCCCAGCCCTGACGGGTGCGGGGAGCATTTTTTATGAGGTGAGTCATGAATTTAAAAAAAAGTTTATTATCAAAAGAAGTCGGAAAAGCAGAAAAAATTGTACTCGCTGCATATGGTATTCTTCTCTGCATAATAGAATATTTTCATGAGCCGTGGTTTGACGAAGCACAGGCTTGGCAGATTGCCCGTTGTGCCTCACTAAAAGAAATTCTGTTCACAATACCACATTATGAGGGACATCCACCATTGTGGCATCTGCTGCTGATGCTTCCTGCCAAACTGAATTTTCCCTATGAACTTTCTTTGTTTGTACCGAATTTTATTTTCTGCATGTGGGCAATGTGGCTTCTATTGTTCCGTTCCCCGTTTCCAAAGTTTGTCAGATGCTATATTCCATTTACATTTTTTCCGTTTTATATGTATGGAATTCTGAGCCGTCCTTATAGTATGATGATGGTAGCAATTATGCTTTCTGCTATTTCTTATCGTGAACGGAACAAAAAGCCGGTGCAGTATATTCTGTGCCTGACTTTTTTATGCTTTACATCTGCATTTGGTGTCATACTCGCAGGAGGATTTTGCATTGTATGGGTGATTGAAATTATACAGGAATATTATCATAATCAGAACTGGATTGATATTCTGAAAGAAAAACGCCCTTACTGTCTGCTCGGAATTTTGATTGCAGCATTGTTTATTTTGTTCAGTTCACTGCCGGCAGAAGATTGTTATTATGCCGGAAATCTGCTGACATTACCACAGAAATTATATCGTCTCAGATTTATTTTGATGCTTCCCATAGATGCTACATTTGGTGCGGCTATCAGTGTAGATGATGCCATGGATATTGAATTTTCACAGCTTTTGGAATGCATCGGCGGAACTGTGATACTGACAGGAGTTGTGATGATTGCAAAAAAAAATCATAAGCTGCTGATGTTTTTGATTCCCTATCTGATATATACGTTATTTGCAAGTCTGGTTCAGTTTTCAGTGCATCATATCGGCATCTGCCTCTTGCTTTTTATATTCTTCTTCTGGATACTGCTACAGGACAAGTGTACCATTCCGGAAATTTTTAAACAAATAGCACAGAAAATAAATTCAGACCTTATCAAAAATTTTATAAAAATTGCAGCCTGTATCATGTTGATTATGCCGGTAGCATATACGATAGTCAGCTCTTATAATGATATCAGATATGCATTCGGAACAAAAGGCTTTGTGGATTTTATTCAGGAAAATCATCTGGAAAATTGTTCCTTTATGTCAGAATGGCCGTTTACAACTGCTGACACTGATGAAGATTTAGATGTGACAAATATTGTCTTTGATGAAACACTTCCGCTTAAAAAGAAATTGGAGATTGTTAAGAACCGTCCGAATGTGCAAGGACTGCCCGCTTCTGTACTTCCTTATTTTGATAATAATATTTTTATAAATTTTAATGCAGATAGTCCGGATAAACTGTATATGACATGGAAAGATTTAACAGAACAGGAAACAAAAGAACTTTTTGCTTTATGGAGAGAAAAAGGTCTGCCTGATTTTATTTTCGGATTAGTCCCTCTGGAAGAAGTATATCCGGAAGAAATGCTGGAAGGTGTTACTTATTATTGGATAGAAACAATAGAATCTGGAAATATTTGGAAGTTTGACCGTCTGAAAGGACATATGAATATTTATATCCGCAATGACCTGCTTGACCAGTATCCGCAGTTTGAAATTCAGAAATATGCTACAATCCTGACAGAACCCATTACAGATTAAAAAAACTCCCTCATGAACGGATAGTTCATGAGGGAGCATTCTATGTTCAATACTCAATTCCGGCACGGGCAGAAATGCCGTTCTGATAGGGATGCTTGACGGCTTTGATTTCACTGACATAATCAGCAAGGTCAAGAAACTGCTGTTCCGGGTCACGTCCGGTAAGTACCAGTTCCGTCCGGTTATGAATGCCAAATACCAGACGGCTTGCAAGTTCTTTATCCAGCAGATTACAGTTGTATGCTGCAAAAAATTCGTCCAGAATCAGCATATCCGTCTTTCTCTGATACACTCTGTCCATTGCTTCAGAAAGCATACGATTATGCCATCCTGTGATTTTTGCCTTGTCTTCATCATTCATCTGGAATGTGAAGCCATAGTCCCTGTCACAGCGAAGTACTGTAATTTCCGGAATTCGTTTCAGAATTTCCAGTTCCGAAGTCGGACTGCCTTTCAGAAACTGCACAAAATGTACCTGCATACCGTTTCCGGCAGCACGGATGGCAAGACCAAGCGCAGCAGTCGTTTTGCCTTTGCCGTCACCACAGTAGATTTGAAGCATAAAATTTCCTTCCTTTCAGATTTTTAAATTTTTTTGATAGCAGAATTCAAGATTCCGCAGAATGACCATTTTTATGATATGTCAGTAATAAACCAATTGTCAGCATGACAGAACCCGCCCCGATGGCAGCACTTGTGCCGACAATGTTCCAGAACCGGCGGCGGCGGAGTTTTTCAGAAATATTGACATATAATCTTTTCTCTGTTTCTGAAATCTCATCTTCCGGCATAGGTTGTAATGCAGAATGCTTGCTTGTTTTCCGAAGCCGTTCATACTGACGATAATATTCCCGGCAGTGCTGACAGCCGCCTAAATGTCTCCGGACGGCTTTTCTGGTTTCCGGACTGAGTAAGCCTTCATAATAGAGTTCTGCAATATCTGTCACAATTTTACAGTTCATGCTCATTTTCAATCGCCTCCGTCATCATTTTTTTGGCACGATAATAAATTACTCTGGCAGAATTTTCACTGATATGCAGAGCATCCCCGATTTGTGCATAACTCATATCCGCATAGACACGCAGAATTGTGACATCCTGATATTTTTTCGGCAGAGAAAGCAAGGCTTTCTTTGCGGCTTCCATCAGAAACTGACGTTCCACTGTATCTTCCAGATGTTCAGTTGTTTCATGGTCATAAAATTCCATCAGCATTTCTGCACTGATACTTTCGAGATGATGCTTGTTTTTTCGCAGATAACGATAGTATGTATGTTTTGCAATAGATGCAAGCCATGTGAAAACATCACTGTCACCCCGAAACCGGTAGAAGGAAACAAAAGCCTGATAAAATGTTTCCTGGGTAAGTTCTTCGGCTAAATCCCGGTTTTCTGTCAGCTTGAAAAGAAACGCATAGATACGGGGAAAATAATCCTTGTATAAAATTTCAAATTCGTGTTTCATAACAGGAAACACCTCAGCTTTCTAAAATAGTTAGTGCCGTTTCCAGCGAAAATATTACAAAATTCTGTAAAATTTTTTTCGTCATAATTACCAGAATTTTATGAAAATATTTAGTAATTATTTTTGTAACAAAATCCGGTATACACGTTACTAATTATTATAAAGCGTTTGCTGGAAAGTCGAATGCGTGATTTTTTAGGAGGCAGAAAGTTATCATGAGTTTTCGTATTATAGGAACAGGAATGTATGTGCCGTCAAAAGTAGTTACCAATGACGACTTAGCACAGATTGTCGATACAAATGACGAATGGATTTCCAAAAGAGTCGGTGTAAAAGAACGCCGGTTTTCAGAAAATGAATTTGCATCCGAAATGGGTCTGAAAGCTGCACAGAATGCACTTTCTGATGCCGGGGTCAAGCCGGAGGAAATCGATGCTATTTTTGCAGCAACTGTCAGCGGTGAAACTTCTTCTCCGTCTATGGCATGTATGATTCAGAACGGACTGGGCGTTTCCTGTATGGCAATGGATGTCAGTGCAGCATGTTCAGCATTTTTATTCCTTCTGGAAACAGCTGCTGCATTTTTTGCACTGCATAAAGAATTCAAAAAAATTCTTGTTGTCGGTACGGAACGCATGAGCGGTATTCTGGATTTTGCCGACAGAAGTACTTGTGTCATTTTTGGTGACGGTGCTGGTGCGGCTGTACTGGAACGGGGCGAAAATTATCTTGATTCTGTCATTACCGTCAAAGGCGGTGATACTGTTATCAAAATTCCGCATGGCAACGGTAATTCACCTTATTTCAGCCGTGAACAGGATACACCTTATATCCATATGCAGGGACAGGAAACGTTCAAATATGCTGTTACAGCAATTTCTCAGGATATCAGTGACCTGCTGGAACGCAATCACCTGACCATAGACGACATTGCCTGGATTGTGCCGCATCAGGCAAACAAGAGAATTATTGACTTTGCCGCAAAGCGTCTGGGAATTGAGAAAGAAAAATTTTTCTGCAATATCGAAAAATACGGCAATACTTCTAGTGCTTCCGTACCGATTGCACTGGACGAACTCGCAAAAAGCGGCAAGTTAAAGCGTGGAGATAAAATCATTCTCTGTGCATTCGGCGGCGGTCTGGCAAATGCTGCCTGCCTGATTGAATGGTGAGTCCCGGAAAATCCGGTTCACATATATATTTATAATCTTATTATATCACAAAAAGGAGAAATTTACAATGGAAGTACAGGAAAAAATTATTGAACTGCTCGCAGAAGCTACAGACACAGAGGCATCTGAAATAAATGCAGATACTGCTTTTGCAGACCTCGGCATTGACTCTCTCGACCTCACAGAAATGGCTATGCAGCTGGAAGAAGAATTTGGCATTGAACTCGAAATGAAGCCCGAAATCAACACAGTCGGCAAGCTGACAGAAGTAGTTGAAGCTCTCAGAGGTTAATCACAATGATGCAGTCTCCGCTTTGTGAACTGCTCGGCATTGCTTACCCTGTCTTTCAGGGTGGCATGGCATGGATTGCGGACGGCAAACTCGCCGCCGCAGTCTCCAATGCCGGAGGTCTGGGAATTATCTCAGCCATGAATGCCAATGCAGAGTATGTCAGAGAACAGATTCAGCTTGCAAAAAGCCTGACAGATAAGCCGTTCGGCGTGAATATCATGCTGATGAGTCCGTTTGCGGACGAATGTGCGCAGGTCTGTGCAGAAGAAAAGCCTGCTGTCATTACGACAGGCGCAGGCAATGCAAGTAAATATATTCCCATGTGGAAGGAAGCCGGAATTAAAGTCATTCCGGTAATTGCTTCCGTTACTATGGCAAAACAGGCTGAAAAAGCCGGTGCAGATGCCGTTATTGCTGAAGGACAGGAGTCCGGCGGTCATATCGGTGAATTGACTACAATGACTTTAGTACCGCAGGTTGTAGATGCTGTCAGCATTCCAGTGCTTGCTGCCGGCGGTATCGGTGACGGCAGAGGAATTGCCGCTGCCCTCATGCTTGGCGCAGTCGGTGTCCAGATGGGTACAAGATTCCTTGTCGCAAAAGAATGTAGTGTACATCAGAATTATAAAGATATGGTTCTGAAAGCAAAAGATATTTCTACACAGGTGACAGGCAGAAGATTCGGCGGCAATACCTGCCGTGGCATCAAGAATAATTTCACCAGAAATTTTGTCAAGATGGAATTCGCTCCGGAAGCCACACAGGAAAGCATTGCTGACCTCGGTGCAGGTTCTCTCCGCAGAGCCGCTGTGGAGGGCGATGTCAAGAACGGAAGTGTCCTCGCCGGACAGATTTCCGGACTTGTCAGCAAAGAACAGACCTGTCAGGAAATAATTGCTGAAATTATGCAGGAGGCAGAAACCTGCCTGAAAGGAGCAGTAAAATGGGTAAAATAGCATTTGTATTTTCCGGTCAGGGCGCACAGTATGTCGGCATGGGAAAAGCTTTCTATGATACTGTAAAATCTGTAAAAAATCTCTATGATGCCTGCGAAGTCGTCCGCCCCGGTACAATGGAACAGAGTTTTACTGGTGACCCGGAAAATCTGAAACAGACAGAAAATACACAACCTTGCCTGTATCTTGCCGATTTAGCCGCTGCTTTGGCATTGAAAGAAAATGGTATCACTCCGGAGGGACTTGCCGGATTTTCTCTTGGCGAAATCCCGGCACTGGCACTCGGCGGCGCATATTCTCTGGAAGAAGGCTTTCAGATTGCTTCCGTCCGTGGAAAGGCAATGGCGGAAGCTTCCAAAGGCGTAAATGCTTCTATGATGGCAGTTGTCAAAATTCCATCCGAAAAAGCCGAAGAACTGGCACAGCCCTATGATAAAATTTTTCCGGTGAATTATAATTCCCCGATGCAGTTAGTGTTTTCCGGTGATAAAGAACAGCTCGAAGCATTCAGCGCAGATGTCAAAGCGGCTAAGGGCAGAGGTCTGATGCTGAAAGTCAGCGGTGCATTTCATTCTCCGTATATGACCCCGGCAGTTGTGCCGTTCAGCAAAGAACTTGAAAATTTTGAAGTAAAACTTCCGGAAATTCCCGTCTATGCAAATTTCACAGCCGCCCCCTATGAAGGCGACCCGAAAAAATTAATGCTCGAACAGATAAATCATCCCGTGCAGTGGACAAAATTAATCCGCCGTATGGCAGAAGATGGTTTTGATACATTTATTGAAACTGGTGTTGGTACAACATTACAGAAATTAATCACCCAGATTCTCCCGGATGCAAAAGTGTATCAGGTAGATTCTGCTGAATCTTTGCAGAAAACTCTGGAAGCTCTGCATTCCTGAAATCTAACGAATACGAAAGGACGAAAACCCCATGCTAAGAAATAAGATTGCTGTTGTGACCGGCGGTTCACAGGGCATCGGATTGGAAATATGTAAGAAATTCGCAGAAAACGGCGCAAATATTGTAATTGTGGATATTAATCCGCCTGAAAAACTGGAATCTGCTGTGCAGGAAATTGCAGGTTTCGGCACACAGGTCAAAGCTTATCAGTGCAATGTTGCTGACAGTGCGCAGGTTGCTGAAGTCTGCAAACAGATTCTCACTGATTTCGGCAGTGTGGATATTCTGGTAAATAATGCCGGAATCACAAAAGACAATCTGATTCTCCGCATGAGCGAAGCGGATTTCGATGCTGTCATTGATGTGAATTTAAAAGGTGCATTCTATATGACAAAGAATTTTTACCGTCCCATGATGAAGAAGAAATACGGAAAAATTATCAATATCAGTTCTGTATCAGGCTTGTTCGGCAATATCGGGCAGGCAAATTATGCTGCTTCTAAAGCTGGCATTATCGGTCTGACAAAGTCAACCGCAAAGGAACTGGCTGCAAAAGGAGTCTGCTGCAATGCGATTGCACCGGGCTTTATTATGACAAGTATGACAACAAATTTTCAGGATAATGAAGAATTGAAAAAGTCCATTCCTGCCGGACATTTCGGAAAGCCGGAAGATGTCGCTGCACTGGCACTGTTTCTGGCTTCATCGCAGTCGGATTTCATCACAGGCGAAGTCATCCGTGTTGATGGCGGCATGGCAATGTAAGGGAGGAATATCGCAGTATGAGAAGAGTCGTCATCACAGGTATGGGCGCAGTCACCCCAATTGGAAATTCTGTCGAAGAATTTCAGAAAGCCCTGTTTGCCGGAAAAAACGGCATTGACCTGATTACAAAATTTGATGTTTCAGAATCTAAATATAAAGTAGCCGGAGAAGTCAAAAATCTGGATGCTGCTGCTGTTCTGGGCAAGCCGTTTGTTCGTAAGACAGATACGTTTACACAGTTTGCTGTCATTGCAGCAAATGAAGCGATGACACAGAGCGGACTGAATGCCAATCCGGAAAAAGGAGAAACAAATATTGACTCTGAAAGAATGGGTGTATGTCTTGGTTCTGGTATCGGCGGTGTGGAAACACTTTGTGCAGACCATCAGAATTTACTGGAAAAAGGTGCAAGAAAAGTATCTCCGCATTTTGTGCCGAAGATGATTTATAATATTGCTGCCGGAAATATTGCTATTCAGTTTAAGGCAAACGGACCTTGTACCGCTGTTTCTACAGCATGTGCAACAGGTGCGACAGCTGTCGGCGAAGGTTACAGAAATATTCTGCACGGTTATGCAGATGTTATGATTTGCGGCGGCTCAGAAGCCGGTATTACACCGCTGACAATTGCAGGATTCGGCAATTGTCAGGCACTGACAGATAATCCTGACCCGGAAACGGCTTGCCGTCCGTTCGATAAGAACCGGAATGGTTTTGTGATGGCAGAGGGCGCAGGTGTAATGGTTCTGGAAGAATACGAACATGCAAAACAGCGTGGTGCAAAAATTATCGCCGAAGTGTGCGGTTATGGCTCTACCTGTGATGCACATCATGTCACTGCGCCTGACCCGGAAGCTACTTATGTAGCAAAGGCATTTTTACAGGCAGTTCCGGAAGAAATGAGAGAAACGCTGGATTATTCCAAAGTTTATATCAACGCACACGGCACAAGTACACCCCTGAATGACAAAACAGAAACAACTGCACTAAAAAAAGCATTCGGCGAAAATGCAAAGAAATTGCATATCAGTTCCAGTAAGTCTATGACAGGGCATATGCTCGGCGCAACTGGTACAGTAGAAGCCATTGCTGCTGTTCTGGCTCTGGTGAATGATACTGTTCCGCCGACTATCCATTATAAAGAAGCTGACCCGGAATGTGATTTGGATTATACACCAAATCAGGCAGTCAAAACGCCTGTCGAATTAGCAATGTCTTCTAATTTAGGCTTTGGCGGTCATAATGCTGTACTGGCATTCCGCAAAATCTGAGGTGAATGGCATGACAAAAGAAGAAATTATGCAGATTATTCCGCATCGTGATAATATGCTTCTGATTGATGAAGCTTATGTTGAAGACGGAAAAGCACACGGAAAACATTTCGTCACTGGAGAAGAATTTTTTCTGAAAGGACATTTTCCGGGGAATCCGGTTGTGCCGGGAGTCATTCAGTGTGAGATTCTCGCACAGTCTGCCTGTGTATTGCTTGCCGGACAGTCCGAAGGCAAAACCCCTTATTTTACCGGACTGAATAACGTGAAATTCAAGACTCCTGTCAAGCCCGGTGATGTCTTTGAAACGGAATGTGAGATTATCAAAAATAAAGGCGCATTTTATTTCTGTAAAGGAAAAGGAACAGTAAACGGCAAATTATGCGTTTCTGCCGAATTTTCCTTTGCACTTGTGGAGGCATGAAACAGATGGGTTTTATTGATAATATTATGCAGAAAGTGAACGGTTCTGCAAAAGTTGCCTGTAAGAAATGCAGCCATGAAGAAACACTCAGCAATCTGGAACAGCATGATTATATCTGTCCGGAATGCGGAAATTATTTTCGTCTGGATGCCCGTGCAAGAATTAAATATATTACTGACCGGAACAGCTTCAAAGAACTGGATAAAGGACTTGTCAGCAAAGATTTTCTGGAGTTTCCGAATTATCAGGATAAACTGGAAAAAGCCCGGAAAGATACTGGCGAAGATGATGCTGTTGTCTGCGGTACTGCAACAATAGCAGATAATGAATGTGCCATTTTCGTGATGAATTCTAAATTTATCATGGCAAGCATGGGGAGCGTTGTCGGTGAAAAAATTACCCGGTTATTTGAATATGCAACAGAACACCAGCTTCCTGTTGTAGGGTTTACAGCTTCCGGCGGTGCAAGAATGCAGGAAGGTGTGATTTCCCTTATGCAGATGGCAAAAGTCAGCGGTGCAGTCAAGAATCACAGTAATGCGGGACTGCTGTATGTCACTGTTCTGACAGACCCGACAACCGGCGGTGTCACGGCAAGTTTTGCAATGCAGGGAGATATTATTCTTGCTGAACCCAAAGCCCTTGTCGGCTTTGCAGGTCGCCGTGTTGTGGAGCAGACAACGAAAAGTAAACTTCCGGATAACTTCCAGAAAGCAGAGTTCCTGTTGGAACATGGTTTTGTCGATGCCATTGTTCCACGCCCGGAACTGCGTGATACCATTGCTGAACTGCTCACGATTCATAAAAGGAGCGTGTAACTCATGAATTCTTATGTGAAACTTAAAACTGCCAGAAAAAATGGCAGACCAACTGGCGGAGCTTATGTAGAAAATATTTTTGAATACCCTATCGAACTCCACGGAGACAGAAGATTCGGTGATGATTTGGCAATTATGGGCGGTGTCGGATTTCTGGAAGGGCGTCCTGTGACATTTCTTGCTATGGAAAAAGGGACTGACCTTGAAAGCCGTCTTGTCCGGAATTTTGGCTGCCCGAAACCAGAAGGCTACCGAAAAGCACTCCGCCTCATGAAACAGGCTGAAAAATTTCATCGTCCTGTTATCTGCTTTGTGGATACGCTTGGAGCTTATCCCGGTGCAGATGCCGAAGAACGTGGACAGGGTCAGGCAATTGCAGAAAGTATTATGGAAATGATGGGATTAAAAACGCCTGTGATTTCTGTTGTCATCGGCGAAGGCGGCAGCGGCGGTGCGCTTGCGCTTGCCAGTGCCAATAAAGTTATGATTCTGGAAAATGCAGTCTATTCTGTTATTTCTCCGGAAGGCTGTGCAAGTATCCTCTGGAAAGAGTCCAGTCAGGAAAATGTTGCCAAGGCTGCGGAATGCCTGCATATTACTGCACAGGATATGAAAAATTTTGGTGTTGCCGAAGAAGTCATTCCAGAAGAATTTGAGAATTTTCCCCAGATGTGCCACAGTATGAAACAGCTGCTGATTAAAACAGTAGATGAGCTTTCCGCACTCTCAGAAGAAGAACTGCTGAACCAGCGTTATCAGAGATTCCGCAAATTTGGTATTTTCGAGGAGAAAAAAGGTGGCATTTTCAAAAAAAAGTAAAATAAAACCCCCTCTGTTGCAGGAGGGGGGTATCTGCTATCATATAACATGCTTATTGTATATGATTTATTATTTTTGTCTTTTTTTTGACAAGCGTCGATTATTTTGATAATTATAAGGAGGATTTTATGGAAGCATTATATAAAAAATACAGCCGTGCAGAATTTGACCAGAACGGGCATTTTACAGGCTTCTCTTTACAGTATGATGAAAATTATAATTTTGCATACGATGTTGTGGACGAAATCGCAAAACAAGAGCCTGAAAAGCGTGCCATTGTCTGGTGTGATGAACACGGCGGTGAGAAAATTCTGACTTTTCGGGAAATCAGTGAATTATCCTCCAAAGCTGCCAATTATTTTCTTAGTCAGGGAATCAGAAAAGGGGACAGAGTATTGCTGATGCTCAAAAGGCATTATGAATATTGGTATTTACATATGGCATTGCATAAGATAGGGGCATTGTCCATTCCGGCAACACATATGCTGAAATCTCATGATATTGCTTATCGGATTGAAGCAGCCGGAGTCAAAGCGATTATCTGCGCCGAAGATGAAGATTTATGTCAGCGTGTTAGGGAAGCTTCTGCCGGAAAATCGTTAATGTTGTATACTGTCCGTGCAGAACGGGAAGGTTTTACTTGTCTGGATATACCTGTTCAGCAGGCTTCTGCGGAATTAAAACGCATTCCGACAAAAGTCACTGACCCGATGGTGATGTATTTTACTTCCGGGACAACTGGTAATCCAAAAATGGCAGTGCATAATTATACATATTCGCTGGCGCATATTGTAACTGCAAAATACTGGCAGTGTGTGAAAGAAAATGGTCTGCACCTGAGTGTTGCAGATACCGGCTGGGCAAAGGCATCATGGGGAAAACTTTACGGACAGTGGCTTTGTGGCAGTGCTGTCATGGTCTACGAATTTGAGAGATTTAACAGCGAAAAAATGATGCAGGTACTCCAGAAATATCAGGTGACAAGTTTCTGTGCTCCGCCGACACTGTTCCGCCTGATGGCAAAAAACGGCATCCGGAAAGAAGCTTTTGCAAGCGTGGAACATGCTTCTACTGCCGGAGAAGCTTTACAGGAAGAAATTATCAGATTATTCTATGAGAAAACCGGACTGGAAATTATGGAAGGTTTCGGACAAAGTGAAACAGTTCTGATTATCGGCAATTTTACGGGTTCACATCCGAAACGTGGTTCAATGGGCAAACCGAATCCGCTGTATCATGTAATGCTTGTAGATAAAGACCAGAAACCGGTCAAGCCAGGTGAACAGGGGGAAATCGTCATTGATACCCGGAATCATATGCCGGAGGGACTATGTCAGGGATATGAACGCAATGCCGATGCCAACGCCCGTTACTGGAAAAATGGTGTGTTCCATACCGGAGATACGGCATATTATGACGAAGATGGTTATTATTATTATATCAGCAGACTGGATGATGTGATTAAATCCAGCGGCTACCGGATAGGACCGTTTGAAGTGGAAAGTGTTCTGATTCAGCACGAAGCCGTTCTGGAATGTGCCGTCACAGGTGTTCCCGATGCCGAACGTGGACAGCTTGTCAAGGCGACTGTTGTCCTGAGAAAAGATTATCAGCCAAGTGAGGAACTTCAGGAAGAACTTAAACAGTTTGCGAAAGCAAGACTTGCCGGATATAAATATCCACGTATCATTGCCTTTGCAGATGCACTTCCCAAGACAACCAGCGGAAAAATCTGCTATAATCAGATTCGTGAAAAAGACTGGAAATAATACAACAGCGGCAGTATTTTGAGTTACTGCCGCTGTTTTTATCAAAGATTAGCAAGAACCCTCCCGCCTCTACAGGCGGGGGAGGATGTCACGTTTTGCTTTCTGAATGATTCCGAATAAAATCAGAAAAATGATACCTGTGATTCCTGTGATGAGAAAAGCAGTGCTGATTTGATGAGTCATATATTGCAGATAGCCTACCACAGCAGAAAATATCTGTGCATCTTTTACCACAAATCCTGAAAAATAATCAGTTCCAAGAAGATAAAGACACGGGACAGAAATCAGCAGTCCGGAAATGATTCCTGTCAGACCCAGCCAGTAAAACAGTTCTGAAAAATTTTCTTTACAGCAAAGAAGTAATAAAATCAGAATCACACCTGTACTGATGCAGAGTACTGTCATGATTTTCTTGAAAATATCCAGAAATTGCCGTAGTTTCGTCAGCCAGCCATGTTCCGCAACTGTGCCGAATTTGAAAGTATCTGCTATATAAAGAATTTTTGCTTCGGCTTCCTGAATGTTGGCTTGCACTTTCTGCTGAAAGACTTCATCTTTCTGATAGCCGTTTTCTTCGGCATACTGATTGAAAAATTCTGTCACAGAGGCTTCCAGTGCGGTGAAATCCATCGTAAATGCATAAGTTTTGACATCATGATGCAGATAGTCAAAAGCTTCTGAAACACTGGAAAGAATGCCTTGCTTCATATTTTCCTGTGTGATGGCATTCAGATAGACTTCTGCTGGAATTCCGGTGCTGTTCGCTCTGGATTTGAAATAGTTTTCTACGGCAGTATAAGCTTTTTCATCAAGATGCTGCTGAACCGTGACTGTTTCAAAAGCTTTGTAAGTCAGAAAACTTTGATGTGCCAGAAGTGAAAGTTCCGTTCCAATCAGCAGAAAAATTAGCAGAAATGTCAGGAGAATTTTCGGAAAATAATATTTGATTTTCGTCATGGATTCGTCTCCTCTGCCGGATTGTAAAACTGCTTGCTGACCAGTGTACAGATAACTCCTGTCCGGTTGTCGGAAGTACCAAGTACCTGTGCTTCACAGGTATAAAGTGTCAGACGGTCTTCTTCGGTAGGAAGTACATATTTTTTATCAGTGTTCAGAAACTGAATTTTTTCAGATACCTGATAGGTGAAAATACCATAGCTGGTGTAAAGAACGATAGTATTTCCGGGGGTGAGTTTCGGCAAATCTGCAAAGAAAGTATTGACATGAGCATCAATCACAACATTGCCGTTTTCGCCCAGTACCACAGAGCTGCTTGTCTGACATGCGCCTCGTTCAAGCAGTTCGGAAGTCGAACCCCAGTATACAGGAACGGAAAGAGAAATGTCATCACATTTCAGAACAGCATACTGTTCACCGAATGCCGGACGGATGATTTTACCGTTTTCATAGAATTTCTGTTGTTCTTCCGGAATATCAGAAACAGGAGGTGTTTCAATTTCGTTTTCCTTGATGACAAGTCCGTTCAGTCCGGAAGAGGGCGCAATTTTCATATTCTGGTCCATAAAGACAATATTCAGATAAGTCTGTGCTTTTTCATAAGGCATGATAAGAATGCCAATGCTTACAGCAACGCACAGAATCAGGAGAAAAATACCTGTCAGAAGATAAACCGGCAGGGAAGATTTTTGGTTATGTTCTGCCAATGAAATGCTCCTTTCTGCGTGTTCAGGACTCTTGTTCAGTATGCTTGATGTACCAGTACAGCCAGCCGAATCCGGCAGCGGAAAGCAGAATACCAATACCGGCAGTCAAAAGCGGTTTTGTATGAGAAATTCCAGTTTCGTCAATCACGATGCCAACTTCTGCTTTGTCAATGATAATGCCTTCCTGATTGCGGACAGTGACGGAAATATCTTTGTCAGTCAGTTCATCTACAGTCACATTCATACCCATTGTACTGGCAGTATCAATATATTTTTGCATAATGGCGACTTTTTCTTCTGTCGGAAGCTGTTTGATAATGCTGTTCCGGGCTTCTTTGCTGAGAGTGGTAATAAATTCTGTTTTTTCTTCAGCGGGAAGAGAATTGACATAATCCTGCTTTTCTTCCATTGTCATTTTGATAAATTCGCTGTCAGAAATGTATTTGTCTGACTGGGAACTGTCCGGAACTGTAGTAGTCTGGGCAGGTTCAGTCTGTGAGTTTGCGGCATCAGCAGTTGTTTCTGTATTCTGAACAGATTCAGGAACGGCTTGTGTTTCTGCTTCTGTTGGTTTATTGTTTTTCTGGGCAGCCCTTGCTTCCTCCGGGTCAATGCCGAACTGATTATAGATAAATTCTTCGGTTTGCTCGCTGTAGTCCATAACACTGTTGTAAGCTTCATCAAGCTGGTCTTGTGTATATTCTCCGGAAGCCCACTGATTATAGCCTGTCTGAATTAAATTTTCAGGCCAGCCGGCTTCTCTGGCTTTGGCAGCGACATCATCAGGGCTATAAGCAAAAGTATGCAGATTCGCAGCGCACAGGCAGACGGTCAGAATGCTGACACAGGCAGCACAGATTTTTTTCTTCATAAGAAAACACCTTCCTTTCTGAAAATATTATAGCAGATTTCGGAAACAATTGCAAGTGTAAATTTCTGCCTTTTTAGTCTTCTGCATGGTCGGCAAGATAATTGACAATATCGCCGACAGTCCGGATTTCATCTACAATTTCGTCCGGGATTTTAATGTCTGTTGCACTTTCGATAGACATAATCAGCTCTACTGCATCCATGGAAGTGGCGTTCAGGTCTTCCAGAATATCCGTATGTTCGCTGACATCATCAATGTCCATGTCGAATTGTTCCGCAATAATGGCAGCAACTGTTTGAAATTCCATAAATAAAAATATCCTCCTTTTAGTCGTAACCCTGCTGATTTTTAGTATAATAAAAAACCGGCATTCCGTCAATATTCTGAATGCCAATCTTTTGGAAAAAAATAAAAAATATTTGTGCAGAATGCTATTTTAGTATACTTAGAGTCATTTTTAAGTGAAAAATTACAGATATAGCTCTGGTGATTCTGATGCTTTCCCAGAATCTGGAATACTGCATCAGAAATACAGGAAAAATAGGCGTTTCAGCTTTGTTGTTTTGATAAAACTACATGAAAAATTCACTTCGGAAAAGCTTTTTTTTGTGCAGACAACAGAAAAAACAGAAAAAATATTGTACTGTGTATATTTTTATGGTATAATAAACTTAATTCTGAAAAAAAGCAAATATCCAATTAATATATTTCAAGGAGGAATTTTTATGAATTTCAAAAAGATGATGGCTGCATTCACAGCAATTGCTGCATGTGCTTCTCTGTGTGTGCCTGCAATGGCATTCGCAGAAGATACTGCTGCTGCTGAAAGTACTGCTTTGACTGCTTATCTTGATTTTACCAACAGTGGCTGGTGGCCGGCTTTCCACAATGACCCGGAAAATGATACCCTGAAAGGCACTGTTGCAGAAATTACCGGTGACGGTTCTTATACAGTCAGTCTGTCTGCTGCTGACCTGGGCGAAGAAGCTATCCAGAACAGCATCAAGGGCGCAGAATTCATGGCTATCTACATTCCCGGCGCAGAAGCAATTTATCCGAATCTGGTTATCACTGTTGATAAGATTACAGCAGACGACAAGGAAATTCCGCTGATTAAGAAAAACTTCACAAACTGCGAACTGGAAGCAAAAGAAGCTGACAGAACTTATACTACCCGTACCAATATTTATAATCAGTGGGCTTCTGGTTATACAAGCGATGCCCGCTGTGTAGATGGTCTGGTTTCTGACCTTCCGAATGCAGATGATTATGATGCACAGATTATTGACCCGACTGAACTTGCTGCATGGACAAACCTGACTGTTGATTTCACCATCACAGGCATGACTGCTGAAGAAACTACAGAAACAGAATCTGATTCCGAAACTGAAGCAACAGAAACAGAAAGCGAAACAGAGAGTGTTCCTGCAACAGAAGAACCGACTCAGGAAGCGACTGAAAAGCAGGAAAAGACTGTTGTTGGTAATTCTTATCTGGATTTCGTAGACGGCGGCTGGTATCCGATGTTCCGGAATAATACTCAAAAGCCGGAAGAAGATACTCTGAAAGCTACTTTTGCTGAAATTACTGGTAATGGTACTTATACTGTAAGCGTTTCTGCTGCTGACCTTGGGGAAGAAACGATTGCAAACAGTGTCAGCGGTGTGGAATTCATGGCTCTCTATGTTCCCGGCGCAGAAAAAGATTATCCGGAAATGGTTCTGACAGTAGACAGCATCAAGGCTGATGACAAGGAAGTCAAGCTGACTGCAAAGAACTTTACAAACTGCGAACTCGAAAAGAAGGAAGAAGACAGAACCTATACAACCCGTACAAATATCTATAATCAGTGGGCTTCTGGTTATACAGAAGATGCCCGCTGTGTAGACGGTCTGGTTTCTGAACTTCCGAATGCTGATGAATATGACTGCCAGATTATCGACCCGAATGATGAAGCTTTAAAGGGCTGGACAACTCTGGAAGTTACTTTCACAGTTTCTGGTCTGTCGTTTGATAAATATGTCGGAGAAGAAACAACAGAAACAACCGAAGCTACAGAAACTACAAAAGCAACAGAAACAACAAAGAGTACTACTTCTACTACAAAGGCTACCACTAAGACAACAACTGCAACTACTAAGGCAACAACAAAGGCTGCCAGCTCTGCAACAACTGGTTCTACCGGTGCAGAATCTCCGAAAACTGGTGATGCAAGTCTTCCTGTTGCTGCCGGTGCTGCTGCTGTCGTAGCTGCTGCTGCTGTACTTATCACGAAGAAGAAGAATAACTGATTTTGAATCCGTTCAGAAAAATAATGTGCCGTCTGTAACAGATGGCACATTTTTTGTTTACTATTGTATCGGTTTTTCCTTGCATACTTTTTCAGCCAAATGATTTGCCCAGTGTTCTGTATAAAACCAATAGTAAGAATATTGTTTTTCTTTCCGGAATTTTTTCAGAACAGGAAATGAAAACCATATTACAGACGGCAGAAAAATCACTGGCAGATACAGCCACCCCAGAATCAGGGACTGTATGGTATGTCCGTATTCGTGCAGCAATAATTTTCGGTTTCGGCTGAAAGAATCCTCATCCATAAAAATGAAACAGCCTATTGAAGTACAACAGTCACGCTTCCAGCTTGTGACAACTGCCCCCCGAAAGTATTCATGGCGTTCTTTCCGGAACAGGAAGAATAAAATCAACCCTGCTAGATTCTGCGGCAGACACCAGAGTACCTGAAGCAGAAAGTAAATTATCTTTTTCAGCATATTATTTTCTTCTGTTAGGTTTGTTTTTCTTTTCTTCATACATAAGTGCATCTGCTTTCTTAAACATGATTTCCAGTGTTTCATCAGAAGAAGTATAAATTCCAATGCTTGCTGATACTTGATAGGGCTTTCCGGAATGCTGATTATAATCATTCAGATAGTCTTGTATTTCTTTCCGTATCTGTGCGGCATCACAGTCCATTGTCAGAATGCCGATGAGTTCATCTCCACCATAACGGCAGCACATGCCGTTACTACAGGCGGCTTTCAGGGCTTTTGCTGAAACAGCAATGGCATTGTCACCCTCGGTATGGCTGAATGTATCGTTGATATATTTCAGACCGTCCAAATCACATAATATTAGCGTGAGAGCATCAAAATTCTGTGCTTCCAGCATGTGGTGAAACCGCAGATAAAACGCTTTCCGGCTATAAAGTCCGGTCAGTGCATCGAACTGATAAATTTCTTCCAGCCTGCTTTGCAGATGTTTCTGATAATGCGAATTCCGGAAGCCGCTCAGGGCAGAATTCAGCATCATGGCGGTCTGATTGACTTTCATATAATTTTGTCTGTTAAAGTCCCAGAAATGAAAACATAAATACCCCATTGGAATTTCAACTGCATGGAGTGCAGTAAACAGCAGTGTAATACCAGAATCCAGCATCAGCTTCATACGGGGAATGATTTCTTCTGCCGGAATCACAAGCTGTTCCGGCGGATAGGGAATATCTGTATCTGCAAGAACATAAAGCTCTTTGCCGAATGGTGTTTCCGAATGAATTTTCATCGGGTCAAGTGACGGGTTGATACATTCTGTTTTCAGCAGACAGGACATATTATAGAATAATCTGGCATCAGTCAGTTGCTGTGCGACTTCCTGAATGGTTTCACTTCTCTGGATTTTTGCAGAAATTTCGCTGAGGTCTTCGCCTTCACGCTGAAATCTTGTCAGACTGTCGTTTAAATTATTGATAAAATCAACAGTATCATTCATCTGGATAGGCTTACAGCCGCAGGATTCCAGTAAAACCGGGTGTGGTATCAAAGAAACAGAATCCGGCAGGGGAGTGTCTTTTTTATAATTCAGGAGCAGCCGTGCTGTTTCTGTACCAAGTTCTGTATAATCACATTTGCAGGAAGTAATTTTTGGCAGGGAATAATAAATAGAATCAATGCCGTCAAATCCTGTAACAATCACATCTTCCGGCACACGGATATGATGCTGTGCCAGTGTAGTGCAGACGGAAATGGCCATAGTATCGTTAGCACAAACAATTGCCTGTGGCAAACGGCATTCCTGAATCAGCCGTTCGGTTGCTTCTTTTGCCGGAACTGCCCAGAAATCTCCATAGCTAATATGATTTTCGTCCAGTGTCAGCTGATATTCCTCCAGAACATTCCGCATGACAGCAATTCTTTCATCAGAGAATGCATTGTCTTTAATACCGGCTATCATGTGAAAATCTGTAATATGATGCTGTGTAATCAGGTGGCGTACCACTTCGGCAAATCCTCGTGAATAGTCAAAATTAATATTGCAGCAGCCTTTTTGCCTTCCGTTAATAACAATTGCCGGAATCTGATTTTTTCTGGCAAACTGACAAAGTTGTTCCATACAGTCAGGATTTTTGATTGTATTTTCCATCATGATGAGTGCATCTGTAATTTCCGGACGGATTAAATCAAATACAAATTTTTCACCAATATCAGATTTTGTATTCCAGTATAAGTCTGACCCCGGCATATACAGAAAGACCCGCCAGCCGTGCGGACGAAGCGTCTCGGAAAGTGACTGTAAAAATTCCCGGAGTACATCTTCATAAGCTTTTGTAATGCAGACAGCAGCAATTTTATATCCCAAAAGCATCAAAATTCTCCTTTCTGTAGTTTTATTTATTATAACATTTTTTTTGAAAAATTGCAATATGATTTCTGGACAAAATGACGAAAAGAAAAAATAAAAATTTCTCTTGACTTTTCCTGTAAAATATGCTATACTGTATAAGGTGTTGAAAATGTCAAGTGATTCTGCTTTACAGTAGAAAAGAGGTGCAGAAATGGCAAAAAATCTGGAATTTGTCCTTCTGCTCGACTGCTACGGCGAACTGCTCACAGAACGTCAGAAGGAAATTGCAGAATTATACTATAATGAAGATTTTTCCCTGTCTGAGATTGCACAGATGCAGCATATTACCCGGCAGGCTGTCAGTGACAGTCTCCGGCATTCTGAACAGATGATGCAACAGACAGAAAATAAACTCGGCATGGCAGGGCGTATCCGGCAGATGAGAAACTGTCTGGAACAGATTCTGGAATCCTGTCAGAACAAAAATATTCCGAAAATTACTGAACTTGCAGAAAATGGTCTGCAATGGCTGTAAATCAGCAGAAGAAAAGGAGCTGAAACTGTATGGCTTTTGAAGGACTTTCTGAAAAATTAAGCAATGTGTTCAAAAAACTGAAATCTCACGGCAGACTGACCGAAAGTGATGTCAAGGAAGCAATGCGTGAAGTTAAGCTCGCTTTGCTCGAAGCCGATGTCAGCTATAAAGTTGTAAAAGATTTTGTTGCTAAGGTTTCGGAAAAAGCAGTCGGCGAAGATGTGCTTTCCAGTCTGACTCCAGCGCAGCAGGTAGTAAAAATCGTCAATGACGAGTTAATCGACCTGATGGGTAATAATAACGAAAGAATCAATATTTCCTCAAAATCGCCGACAGTTATCATGATGTGCGGTTTGCAGGGGTCTGGTAAGACAACACATTCTGCCAAACTTGCAAAATATCTCAAAGAGGAAGGTCACAGACCGATGCTTGCTGCCTGTGACGTTTACAGACCGGCAGCAATTCAGCAGTTGCAGATTGTCGGAGAAAAAGCTGGTGTCAAGGTCTTTGAGATGGGACAGATTGACCCTGTTATTATTGCAAAGCAGGCTGTACGCTATGCAAAAGACTATGGTCATGATATTGTCATTCTGGATACTGCCGGGCGACTTCATATTGATACTGAACTGATGGAGGAACTCCAGAATATCAAGGCAAACACCGAGCCAGATGAAATTATGCTCGTTGTCGATGCAATGACTGGTCAGGATGCTGTCAACGTTGCAAAAGCGTTTGATGATGCACTCGGTATCAACAGTGTGCTGATGTCAAAACTCGACTCTGATACCAGAGGCGGTGCAGCTCTGTCCGTTCTGGCAGTTACTGGCAAGCCGATTAAATTCATTGGTATGGGCGAAAAGCTTGACGACTTTGAGAAATTTCATCCCAAGCGCATGGCTTCCCGTATTCTCGGCATGGGCGACGTTCTTACTCTGATTGAACGTGCCGAAAGTGTCATTGACCACGGCAGTGCCGAAAAAATGACAAAAAAACTACAGAACCAGACTTTCGATATGTCTGACCTGCTCGACCAGCTCAAACAAATCCGGAAAATGGGTTCGCTCAAAAGTATTGTTTCCATGCTGCCCGGCGGTGACAAAGTTGATGAAGCTGCTCTCGATGACAGACAGTTTGACCGCCTCGAAGCAATTATTCTGTCTATGACCCCGGCAGAACGTGCCAAGCCTTCTATTATCAATCCGTCAAGAAAAAGACGTATTGCAGCAGGTTCTGGCATGAAAGTCGAAGATGTCAACAGATTGCTCAAACAATTTGAGCAGATGCAGAAAATGCTCAAACAGTTTACTAATAAAGGCAAAAATCAGAAAGCAATGTTCCGGCAGATGAAACACCGTGTTGCCGGTATGAATTTTGATGCCGCACCCGGTGCGAAAAAAAATAGAAAATAAGCATTCAATGCAGAAAGTTTCTGCTTGAAGATAAATTCATTCTGAAATATGCGAGGTGAAAAAAATGGCAGTAAAAATCAGACTGAGAAGAATGGGTGCTAAGAAAGCTCCTTTCTATCGTGTTGTTGTTGCAGATTCTCGTTTCCCCAGAGACGGCAGAAGTATTGAAGAAATCGGTTACTATGACCCTACAAAAGAACCTTCTGTTATCAGCATTGATGCTGACAAAGCGAAAGACTGGATGAAGAAGGGCGCACAGCCGACTGATACTGTAAAGAATCTTCTCAAAAAAGAAGGTATTCTTTAATTGCAGCCAATCAAGAACGCAAGCTGCAAAGCGGAATAATTAGCAGATTTATCAAAAACCGTGGGACACACGGGGTTAGCTTGCGGATATCTGGTACATTGGTGCTGTTGCGCAAGAACCAAGCCCGTCTGTGGGTGAGGATGTCACTTTGTTTGGATTGCCTGAATCCCCGTTTGCATCTGTTTGCTAAACGGGGAACAAATGGCATTCAGAAAGGATTTTTCATCATGAAAGAATTATTATATGCAATTGTATCCGGTCTGGTAGAAAATAAAGACGCAATTGAAATTACACAGGATGAACCCAACGAAGAAGGCGTAATTGTTTTCCATCTGCGTGTGGCAGAAGATGACATGGGCAGAGTTATCGGAAAACAGGGCAGAATTGCAAAGGCTATCCGTGTCATTATGCGTTCCGGTGCTGCAAGAAAAGGCATGGATTCTATCGCTGTCGAAATCGGCTGAGGTATGATTGATATTTATGAAACAGAAACGTTTTTTAGAAATCGGAAAAATCACAAACGTCCATGGTCTGCACGGAGAAGTGAAAGTTTATCCCTGGTGCGACGATGCGGCGTTTTTGTGTTCTTTTGAGGAATTATATCTGGATAAGAACGGAAAAAATTCTGTTCAGGTGCAAAATGCCAGAATCCAGCAGAATGTGATTATTATGAAATTACAGAACTGCGATACCCGTGAACAGGCAGAAGCTGTGAAGGGCAAAATTCTTTATATGGACAGGGAAGATGTCGAACTTGAAGAAGGCTGCTATTTCATTCAGGATTTAATCGGATTGAAAGTGATTGATGCCGATACCGGCAGAGTCTGGGGAATGCTCAGAGATGTCATGCAGACCGGCGCAAATGACGTTTATCAAATCTGGAGCGAAGAAGACAAGAAAGAATATCTTGCCCCGGCAATTCCGGATGTTATTATCGAAACAAATCTGGAAGAAGGTGTGATGAAAATCAGACCCCTGAAAGGACTGTTTGAAGATGCGGATTGATATTGCTACCCTCTTTCCGGAAATGTGCGAAACTGTACTTTCAGAAAGCATTATCGGCAGAGCAAGAAAATCCGGTGCAATAGAGATTCACTGTCATAATATCCGTGATTATACCCTTGATAAGCACAGAAGAGTAGATGATACGCCCTATGGCGGCGGTATGGGAATGCTGATGCAGGCAGAACCTGTCTGGAGATGCTGGCTTGCTGTCTGCGAACTGCTCGGAACGCCCCCACACAGTATTTATCTCTCTCCAAAAGGAGAAACGCTGACACAGAACAAAACTGTCCAGTTATCACAGAAAGAAAATCTGTTTCTCCTGTGCGGTCACTATGAAGGGATTGACCAGCGTGTACTGGATGAAATCATAGATGAAGAAATTTCCATCGGGGATTATGTTTTGACCGGCGGCGAACTTCCGGCACTTGTCCTGACAGATGCAGTTGCCCGTATGTGCAGCGGTGTACTTCCGGCGGCGGTCTGCTTTGAGGAGGAAAGCCATTTTAATGGCTTGCTGGAATATCCGCAGTATACCCGTCCGGAACTCTGGCACGGCGAATCTGTACCAGAAGTATTATTATCCGGTCATCACCTGAAAATTTCACAATGGCGGAATCAGAAAAGCTTAGAAATTACAAAAGAAAAACGCCCTGATTTATATGCCACATGGCTCAAAGAGCAAAATGCTCAAAAGGAGTAGGATTTATTTATGTTTACCAAAAAAGTTACCGTCTGCACCGCTCTCGGACTGATGTCTCGTCCCGTTGCGGCAGTGCTTGTGCAGAAAGCGTATGCTTTCAAGTCCCGTATCTGGG